>NZ_JADGMP010000044.1:0-39183 GCF_015549295.1 Cupriavidus sp. IK-TO18 | reverse complement strand
ATACCTTGCCGGCCCAGGGCAACCGGTATTTCGCGATCTGCGAGATACCGATATTCCGGAACTCCGGCCTGGCTTGTTTGACGGCTTCAGCCATGCGAGACCCCAATTAGCGGTAAACAAAGAAACGAGACTGCCATTGCCTGCATGCAACGGGATGCATTGAGGCAAATCCACGAGATTTTAGCGCCTTTGTTGCGCGCTGCACCAATAATTTTCAGCTATCGCGCCCAACAGGCGCCGCCCGACAATCGCACACCATACACATGACACGGCGATTGCCAAGCAATATTCACCGGCGCTGCGCAACAACCCGCACCACCATCACAAGACCCGCAATAATCGCAGCCGACGCAGGGACCGCGCCGGCCCCATGACTCAGCTCAGGTCGTTCTGATAATAGTGTTTCGTCGTCACATACAACCCGCGGCGCACCTCGACAGGGCGATCCCCGTAGGTATATGAAACGCGCTCGACCGACAACAGCGGCGAGCCCACCGGCACGGACAGCAGCTCGGCCGCCGTCTCGTCGGCGGCCACGGCGCGGATCTTTTCCGAGGCGCGGATCATGCGCGTACCGAACTCGGCCTCGAACAAGGCATACATGGGCCCCTTCCACTCGGTCAGCTTTTCCGCGGTGAGGCCTTTGAAGTTGGCGCCCAGCAGCCAGATCTCGTCGAGCACGGTCGACTCGCCGGAGAAATTCAGCACGCGGCGGATCTGCACCACGCTGTCGCCGGTGCGGATATCGAGCAGCCGCGCGATTTCGGCGGGCGCGCGCAGGCGCTTGCACTCCAGCACGTGGCTGGCGCCGTAGTGGGGCTCGCCTTCGTCGGGGACGAGGCGCAGGAAACGGAACTTGACCACGTCCTCATGGTGCGTGGTCACGAAGGTGCCCTTGCCCTGCCGCCGCGCCACCAGGTTCTCGGCGGCGAGTTCGTCGATGGCCTTGCGCACCGTGCCCTGGCTTACCTTGTAGCGCGCCGCCAGCTCCATTTCGCTGGGGATCATCTCGCCCGGCTTCCACTCGCCGGACTGCAGGCTGCGCATGATGAGCGCCTTGATCTGCTGGTACAGCGGGCTGAAGGTGGGCGACGGGGCGGTCTGCGGGCCCGGCTGCTGGGCGGCGGCCTGGGGCGCAGGAGATGACGACGGCGCGGGAGAGTTCGACGGCGGGGTCGACGACGGAGTCGATGACGAGGCCGACGAAGACGGGGTCGACGAAGGCGGGGTCGACGAAGGCGCCTGCGTCCCGGCGCCAGGCGTGGCCGCGCCGGAGTCCTGCGCACCGTGGGCGGCAGCGCCGGAGAGGGACGTAGACAGGGAGGACATAGGCGGGATTTCACCATAAAAGGGCGGCGGGCGCCAGCCTGACGTTAATTGTCTTATGTCTTATATAAGACATATGAATTGACAGCCAGTGAGGCCGGGCCTACACTCGCGCTGGTCCACGCCCGCGAATGTCGTGAATGCCGTGCTCGTGCCGCCGGCGGATGCCGTCCCCGGCACCCTCTCCCGCGGCCCGGACTGGAAATCGGTCTGGAAATGGCGGCTCGCTTCGCAGTAGACTTACGCTTCGTTGCATCACCATGACCCGTTGTGGCTCATCCTCACCGGTTCCGCCCCGTGGCCCCGCCACCTGGTTCCGGCGGACGGCCGCTCCCCGCTGTGGCGACAACCAGCATCCGGCGTGCACGCCGCCTTGAGTTGGCGACTGCGTGCCGCCGACCGGTTACCCCCTTCTATCGTTTGGAGATTTACTCATGGCTAAAGCCCCAATGCGCGTCGCAGTGACCGGCGCCGCTGGCCAGATCGGCTATTCCCTGCTGTTCCGCATCGCCAACGGCGACATGCTGGGCAAAGACCAGCCGGTCATCCTCCAACTGCTCGACCTCCCGCAAGCCCAGGCCGCCGTCAAGGGCGTGGTGATGGAACTGGAAGATTGCGCGTTCCCGCTGCTGGCCGGCGTGGTCATCACCGATGACCCCAAGGTCGCCTTCAAGGATGCCGACGTGGCCCTGCTGGTTGGCGCCCGTCCGCGCAGCAAGGGCATGGAGCGCAAGGACCTGCTCGAGGCCAACGCCCAGATCTTCACGGTGCAGGGCAAGGCGCTGGACGAAGTCGCCAGCCGCAATGTCAAGGTGCTGGTGGTCGGCAACCCGGCCAACACTAATGCCTACATCGCCATGAAGTCGGCACCGAACCTGCCGCGCGAGAACTTCACCGCCATGCTGCGCCTGGACCACAACCGTGCCCTGTCGCAGATCGCCGCCAAGACCGGCAAGCCGGTGTCGTCGATCGAGAAGATGTTCGTGTGGGGCAACCACAGCCCGACCATGTACGCCGACTACCGCTATGCCACCGTCGACGGCAAGAGCGTCAAGGACATGATCAACGACCCGGTGTGGAACAACGACGTGTTCCTGCCGACCGTCGGCAAGCGCGGCGCCGCCATCATCGAGGCCCGTGGCCTGTCGTCGGCTGCCTCGGCCGCCAACGCCGCCATCGACCACGTGCATGACTGGGTGCTGGGCACCAACGGCAAGGTTGTCACCATGGGCATCCCGTCGAACGGCGAGTACGGCATCCCCGCCGACACCATGTTCGGCTACCCGGTGACCTGCGCCAACGGCAAGTACGAGATCGTCAAGGGTCTGGAGATCGACGCCTACAGCCAGGAAAAGATCAACATCACCCTGAACGAACTGGAAGAAGAAAAGGCCGGCGTGCAGCACCTGCTGGGCTGATCTTCAGCGCGTTCCAGGAAAGACCGGGGTTCCGCAACGATTCAAGAATCGGCGCGGACCCCGGTTTTTTCATATTGGGGCGCTATGATGTGCCTTCCCGTCCAACCCCAACCCACCTGAATTCCCGTGCATCCATCCGAGGTCTTGTTCCAGGGCGAAGCCATCCCGGTCCAGTTGCCGGTGTGTGACCACTATGCGGGCAGCGAAAAGCTGATGCGCAAGTCGCTTGCCCTGCAGCAAGAGCTTGGGCCGGTCTTCGACATCACCTTCGATTGCGAGGACGGCGCCGCCGTCGGCCACGAGCGCGAGCACGCCGAGCTGTGCGCGCAACTGGTCAACAGCCCGCTGAACGCGCACAACCGCGTCGGCGTGCGCATTCATGACCCTGCCCACCCGAGCTGGCGCCAGGATGTCGACGTGCTGGTGCGCACCGCCGGCGCGCGGCTGGCCTACGTGGTCGTGCCCAAGGTGACCGACGTGGTCGAGGTCGCGCGCGTGACCGACCATGTCAACCAGGTGGCGCGCAATGCCGGCATCGCCCGCCATATCCCGATCCATGTGCTGATCGAGACACACGCCGCACTCGAACAGGCTTTCGACATCGCCGCGCTGGTGCAGGTGGAGTGCCTGAGCTTCGGCCTGATGGACTTCGTCTCGGCGCACCACGGCGCGATTCCCGGCGAGGCCATGCGCTCGCCGCAGCAGTTCGAGCACCCGCTGATCCGCCGCGCCATGCTGGAAATCTCCGCCGCCTGCCACCGCCATGGCAAGGTTCCGTCGCACAACGTCAGCACCGATGTGCAGGCACCCCAGCGGGCGGGCGATGACGCGCTGCGCGCGCGCGCCGAGTTCGGCTACCTGCGCAAGTGGAGCATCCATCCGGGCCAGATAGCGCCGATCGTCGCCGCCTTCCGCCCGGGCGCGGATGAAATCGGCGCCGCCAGCCAGATCCTGCTGGCGGCCCACGAGAACAACTGGGCACCGATCCGCCACGACGGCCAGCTGCACGACCGCGCCAGCTACCGCTATTACTGGTCGCTGCTGCAGCGCGCCCAGGCCACCGGCACGCCGCTGCCGGACAACGTGGAAGCGCTGTTCTTCGCCTGACCGGCCACAACAACAAAGCACGGACGCGACCGAAGGAGACCCGGATGTCCGCTTCGAAGACCGCAGCACCGGCCGCCGCGGCAGAGCCCGCGGCGCCGAAAGCCAAGAAATCCGTCGCGCTGTCCGGCGTTGCCGCCGGCAATACCGCGCTGTGCACCGTTGGCCGTACCGGCAACGACCTGCACTACCGCGGCTATGACATCCTCGATATCGCCGACACCTGCGAGTTCGAGGAAATCGCCCATCTGCTGGTGCACGGCAAGCTGCCGACCAGATCCGAACTGGCCGCCTACAAGGCCAGGCTGAAGTCACTGCGCGGCCTGCCGGCCAACGTCAAGCTGGCGCTGGAATGGGTCCCGGCCAGCGCGCACCCGATGGACGTGATGCGCACCGGCGTGTCGGTGCTTGGCACCGTGCTGCCGGAAAAGGACGACCACAACGGCCCGGGCGCGCGCGACATTGCCGACCGCCTGATGGCCAGCCTGGGTTCGATGCTGCTGTACTGGTACCACTACAGCCACAACGGTCGCCGCATCGAGGTGGAGACCGACGATGACTCCATCGGCGCCCACTTCCTGCACCTGCTGCACGGCGAGCAGCCGTCGGCGCTGTGGGAGCGTGCCATGCATACCTCGCTGATCCTGTACGCGGAACACGAGTTCAACGCCTCGACCTTCACCGCGCGCGTGATCGCCGGCACGGGTTCGGACATGTATTCGTCGATCGCCGGCGCGATCGGCGCGCTGCGCGGCCCCAAGCACGGCGGCGCCAACGAAGTCGCGTTCGAGATCCAGAAGCGCTACGACAACCCGGATGAGGCGCAGGCCGACATCACCCGCCGCGTCGGGAACAAGGAAGTCGTGATCGGCTTCGGCCACCCGGTGTACACCACGGGCGACCCGCGCAACCAGGTGATCAAGGAAGTGGCGAAGACGCTATCGAAGGACGCCGGTTCGACGAAGATGTTCGACATTGCCGAGCGCCTGGAAACGGTCATGTGGGACGTCAAGAAGATGTTCCCGAACCTGGACTGGTTCAGCGCGGTGAGCTACCACATGATGGGCGTGCCGACGGCAATGTTCACGCCGCTGTTCGTGATCGCACGCACTTCCGGCTGGGCCGCGCACATCATCGAGCAACGCATCGATAACAAGATCATCCGCCCCAGCGCCAACTACGTGGGCCCCGAAAACCTCAAATTCGTGCCGATCGGCAAGCGTAAGTGAACCCGGACTAACCGGACACCCCGATTATGTAACCAAAGGCCAGCGCACTTCGCGGGCTCCGGCAAATCGTAGAGAATAGCGGCGGACTTTCCTTCCAGGCGCCGCCTGATGTGACGGCGGCGAACGACAAACAGACCAGATTTCAAAATCCGAGAGGCACTCACAAAATGAAACATCTCGTACTTGCCGCCTGCATCGGCGCGTTCAGCCTGACCACCGCCACCGCCGTGATGGCGCAAGAGCCGGCCAAGCAGACCACCAAGAAGAAGTCCTCGACCAAGAAGAAGGCCGCAGCCGGCACCGCCGCCGCTGCCGGCGCCGCCGCCGCAGTCACCCCGACCGGTGAAAAGTGGCAGTGCGAACTGGGCAACAGCATCTATATCTCCGGCGACATGCTGCGTGACGAAGTGCTGACCGTGCACTGGCAAGGCCGTGACTACAAGCTGCCGCGTCAGTCCACCGTGACCGGCGCCGACCGCTACTACGACGCCCGCACCGGCCTGGACCTGGTGGTGATCCCGAGCAAGGCCATGCTGTTCAACAAGAACCTGGGCCAGCGCCTGGCCGACGACTGCCAGAGCGCCGCCATGCAGGCAGGCGCCGCGGCGCCGACCCAGGCCGGCGGCCTGCGCGCCCCGGTCAGCGCCCCGCTGCTGGCCACGCCCCCGGGCGGCCCGACGGTCCAGCCGCAGCAGGCGCAGCAGCCTGACGCGACCCAGCAAAGCGCGGCACCGAAGCAGTAAATCCGTACAGGGTGCCGGCGGCCGCCTGAATTCCGGCCGCCGGCACCCTTTTGCCTTGCGGGCGGGCCAACCCGCCGCGGGCACGCTGTCGCGCCGCGGGAAGGCATGGCCGGGGCCCGGCCGATCGAGACCGGGTGGCGGCAAGGCCGCGCGGCGGTTAGAGTATGCAGTTGCAGTGCGCTGCCGACCTCGGACCGCGGCCATACGCCGCGGCAGCGCACCGGGGTCTGAATCCGGTTTCAGAGGTCCGAGCCAAATGCCATCGCATCATCCTTCGATCGGAGTACGGCAATGCCCCATAACCTCAAGAACACGCTAAAAGAATTCAAGATCGGCGCTTCCGGCAAGGGCCAGTTCTATTCCCTGCCGCAACTCGCGCAGGAACTGGACCTCGATCTCGGGCGCCTGCCGGTATCGATCCGCGTCGTGCTGGAAGCCGTGCTGCGCAACTGCGACGGCAAGAAAGTTACCGAAGAACACGTCAGGCAACTCGCCGGCTGGAAGCCGAATGCCGAGCGTGTGGACGAGATCCCGTTCGTCGTGGCCCGCGTGGTGCTGCAGGACTTCACCGGCGTGCCGCTGCTGGCCGACCTGGCCGCAATGCGCAACGTGGCCGAGAAGATGGGCCAGGACCCCAAGAAGATCGAGCCGCTGGTGCCGGTCGACCTGGTGGTCGACCACTCGGTGCAGGTTGACCATTTCCGCGAAAAGAAGGCGCTGGACCTGAACATGCAGCTGGAATTCCAGCGCAACAACGAGCGCTACCAGTTCATGAAGTGGGGCATGCAGGCGTTCGACACCTTTGGCGTGGTGCAGCCGGGCTTCGGCATCGTGCACCAGGTCAACCTGGAATACCTGGCGCGCGGCGTTCATAAGAAGGATGGGGTCTACTACCCTGACACGCTGGTCGGCACCGATTCGCACACCACCATGATCAACGGCATCGGCGTGGTCGGCTGGGGCGTCGGCGGCATCGAGGCCGAGGCCGGCATGCTGGGCCAGCCGGTGTACTTCCTGACGCCGGACGTGGTCGGCGTGGAGCTGACCGGCCGCCTGCGCGAAGGCGTCACCGCCACCGACCTGGTGCTGACCATCACCGAGATGCTGCGCAAGGAGAAGGTGGTCGGCAAGTTCGTCGAGTTCTTCGGCGAAGGCACGGCCAGCCTGTCAGTGCCGGATCGCGCCACCATCGGCAACATGGCGCCGGAGTACGGTGCCACCATGGGCTTCTTCCCGGTCGACGAAAAGACCATCGATTACTTCCGCGGCACCGGCCGCACCGACGCGGAGATCGACGCGTTCGAAGGCTATTTCCGCGCCCAGCAGATGTTCGGCATTCCGCAGGCAGGCGACATCGACTTCAGCAAGACGCTGAAGCTGGACCTGTCCACGGTCGCGCCGTCGCTGGCCGGGCCGAAGCGCCCGCAGGACCGCATCGAGATCGGCAACGTCAAGAGCACGTTCGCGTCGCTGTTCAGCAAGCCGGTGGCCGAGAACGGCTTCAACAAGGATGCGGCCGAGCTGGATCGGCCCTACCGCACCAGCAACGGCATTGAAGTGAAGAACGGCGACGTGCTGATCGCCGCGATCACCTCGTGCACCAACACCTCCAACCCCAGCGTGCTGCTGGCGGCTGGCCTGCTGGCCAGGAAGGCGGTGGAAGCCGGACTGGAAGTGGCGCCGCACATCAAGACCTCGCTGGCGCCGGGCAGCCGCGTGGTCACCGAATACCTGAAGGCCGCCGGCCTGCTGCCGTACCTGGAGCAGCTGGGCTTCGGCGTGACCGCCTACGGCTGCACCACCTGCATCGGCAATGCCGGCGACCTGACGCCCGAGCTGAACGAGGCCATCGTCAAGAACGACCTGGTCGCGGCCGCGGTGCTGTCGGGCAACCGCAATTTCGAGGCCCGCATCCACCCGAACATCCGCGCCAACTTCCTGGCTTCGCCGCCGCTGGTGGTGGCCTATGCCATCGCCGGCAATGTCACGCGCGACCTGATGACCGAGCCGGTCGGCAAGGGCAAGGGCGGGCGTGACGTCTGGCTGGGCGATATCTGGCCGACTTCTGAGGAAATCCACGCGCTGATGAAGTTCGCGATGGACGCCAAGACCTTCAAGGGCAACTACGAGCAGGTCAAGAAGCCGAGCAAGCTGTGGGGCGCGATCCAGGGCACCAAGGGCCAGGTGTACGACTGGCCCAAGTCGACCTACATCGCCGAGCCGCCCTTCTTCCAGGACTTCAGCCTGGAGCCGTCGGGCGCCTCGGCCAGCGTGCGCGACGCGCGCGCGCTGGGCATCTTCGGCGACTCGGTGACCACCGACCATATCTCGCCGGCCGGCTCGATCAAGGACACCTCGCCCGCGGGCAAGTACCTGCAGGCGCATGGCGTGCTCAAGGCCGACTTCAACAGCTACGGCTCGCGCCGCGGCAACCATGAGGTGATGATGCGCGGCACCTTCGCCAACGTGCGCATCAAGAACCTGATGATCCCGCCCAAGCCGGACGGCGCGCGCGTGGAAGGCGGCATCACCATCCACCAGCCCACCGGCGAGCAGATGTCGATCTACGACGCGGCCATGAAGTACATCGCCGAGGGCACGCCCACGGTGGTGTTCGGCGGCGAGGAGTACGGCACCGGCTCGTCGCGCGACTGGGCGGCCAAGGGCACGCAGCTGCTGGGCGTGAAGGCCGTGGTGGCGCGCAGCTTCGAGCGCATCCACCGCTCCAACCTGGTCGGCATGGGCGTGCTGCCGCTGCAGTTCAAGGGCAGCGACAGCGCGCAGGCACTGGGTATCACCGGCAACGAGACCTTCGACATCGAAGGCACGGGCCTGGACAACCCGGGCGACCTCAAGCCGCAGCAGGACCTGGTGCTGGTGATCAAGCGCGCCAACGGCGACGTGCAGCGCGTGCCGGTGCTGCTGCGCATCGACACGCCGATCGAGGTCGACTACTACAACCACGGCGGCATCCTGCCGTTCGTGCTGCGCCAGCTGCTGGCGGCCTGACGCCCGCGGATGGTCCATGCAAGCGCCGCCTTCCCGGGCGGCGTTTGTCATGGTGCGCATGATGCGGCCCCGGCATCACTCGGCGCCTATCCCGCGCGTGTAAGTTCCACGCAAGGCAGTGCTGCCACACTGTGTCCCAAACAACATGGGCCGCAATGGCCCGGAGGCGGGGCCACCCCGCTTCAGACATACACTGGAGACAACATGGCAAAGATCATCATCGCATTCGTCGTCGTTGCCGGCGCAGCCCTCTACCTGCTGACCAAGGGCGGCAGCGACGTGTCGATTTCCGGCGAGCAGCACGGCGTCGAGACCCACGCACCGGCGGCGCCGGCAGCCGGCGGACAGAAATAAAAAGAAGTCTTCGGCCTCGCCGGTGGCAAGTCGCGCCGCATCGCGCGGCCGCCTTGTCAACGCAACGAGTAGAATACCGTTTTACGCATAAACGAACGGTTTCTTTCTATGGCAGGTTTTCGCCCCAAGGCTTCCCCACGTCTTTCCCCCGACGCCGAGCGGTTGGTGGCCGATGCGCTCGCCCTCGACGCATCGGGCAGCCGCATGGAGGATGGCTACTGGGAACGGCGGCTCTCGCAGCGCCTGGGCCGCCTGTTGAAGAACGGTAGCCAGACCGCGCTGGACGCGGCGCTGGAGCACCTGTTCAAGCACAACGCCGATGCCTCCGACGTGCTGGCCGAGCAGGCCGAGACACTGGCCGAATCGGCCACCATCGAGGTCGATGGCCAGCGCTACGACGCGCTGCTGATCGCCGCGCCAATCCTGGCGCACACGCGCTACGCCATCCCCTCGGGAGCGCTCAAGCCGGAGCTGGCCCAGACGCTCGCCGTGCACTTGCAGGCACATGTACTGGCTTCCGACACCAAGGTGGCGCTGTCGCCGTACCTGTACAGCATCGACCAGTTGCCGCGCACCCACAGCGACACCTTTGCGCTGACGCACAAGCTGGCCGCGGCCGCGCTGGCCGGCTCGGTACCCAAGGTCGACCTGCGCGACCTGCCCGAGACCGCGCCGATCCTGGCCGACCCGCGCTACCTGCTGGCCGTGGTGGTAGCCCCGCACGAGCAGGCGCTGTTCCGCTGGCAGGAAGATGCCAAGGAGCACCACGCCGAGCGCTCGGTGTGCCTGGAACAATGGCGCACCCAGGTCCAGCCGTCGGTGGCGCTGCTGCTGCCCGGCTGCGAGTTCGAGCTGCTGCTCCCCGACGCCTTCTTCCTGTCGTGCCGTGAGTCCGACAAGAGCATCCGTCCTCTGACCGTGCGTGCCGCCGTCAACTACCTGGCCGGCACGCTCGATATCTCCGCCGGCCAGCTGGCCGCGGTGGTGGCCGCGTTCGGCGAGGAAGTGGTCGAGGAATACCGCGTCGGCTTCACCATGCGCGGTGAAAAGGACGTGATCTACGGCATCGTCTGGCCGGTCTACGGCCGCGAAGCCGGCGAAGTCGATGCCGACGAGAAGGGCAACCCGCTCGAACAGATCTGCGAAGAGCTGCGCAACGCCGGCGTGGAGGATATCTTCCGCCATGCGGCGCTGTTCGATCCGGAATATTGCGAGGATTGCGGCACGCCGCTGTATGCCGACCGCAATGGCGAGATCGTGCATGCGGAGCTGCCGGAAGACGCGCCCACGCAGCAGCCGCTGTTCCACTGAGTTCCCGCGCCCACGCAAGCAAACGGCCCACATCGTGGGCCGTTTTTGTTTTCCTGGCTGGCTTCAGGCACCCCGCTCGCTGACGCAGCGCCAGAGCCCATGCCCCGATGCCGCGTACTTGCGCTCGAACGGCGTCATCGCCTGCGCCGGCTGCCAGGGCTCGACCACCTGCGCCGGACGCCCAACCAGCGCCAGCGCCTGCGCGAACTCGTCGATGTAGACCTGCCAGTTGCTGCGGCATTCCAGGTAATCGCCGCACGCCGCCAGCGCCGGGAACACCGCATGGCCCTGCCAGCGCCGCCCCAGGTGGCCGATCTTTGGCCATGGGTTCGGGTACAGCACGTAGTGGCGCGCCACCGGCACCGCGTCGGCCTGCAGCATGCGCCAGACATCGACCAGGTCGGCCCGCGCCCAGCAGAAATTGGCCGGCATCGGCGCCTCGCCCCACCAGTCCTTGCCAGCGGCCAGGCGCTTTTCGGACTGGTCGACGCCGATCACATAGTGGTCCGGGAATGATGTCGCCAGGCGCAGCGTGCTTTCGCCCACGCCGCAGCCGGCATCCAGGATCAGCGGCGCGCCGCCGGCCTGCTGCCAATTGTCGAGCGCCGCGCTCAGCGCGCGGCGGCTGGCTTCGCCGATGGGCTTGCGGAACGGCTCGGCCAGGTGGCGCGCGACACGCGCGGCAAGGTGTTCGTGGACATCGGACTGCGCCGAGACGATGGTGCGGGAATTGGCAAACATGGCCCCATTTTACCGGGGCCGGACCCGGCAGCCTTGCATCGGACGCTGCAACCATGCCACTTTAGCGGCACAATGCGGGACAAACCGCCTGAGAACCCGTCCGCAAGCGCCGGACCTGTACGAGGAGCCAGTCCCATGCCATCGACAACCGCCACGCCCAGCCAGCCCGCCCGCCGCACCTTGCTCCACGCCACCGCCGCGCTGGTGCTGGGCAGTGCCGCCTGTGCCGCCCTGGCGCTGGTGCCGGCCGGCGCCGCCCATGCCGAGGACCTGCGCATCGGGCTGGCCGCCGACGTCACCTCGATGGACCCGCACTGGAACAACTCCGGCCCCAACAACGCGATCGCGCTGCATGTCTTCGAGTCGCTGGTGTTCATGGACAAGAACGCCCGCTATATCCCCGGCCTGGCGCTGTCGTGGAAGCCGGTCAATGCCATCACCTGGGAAATCAAGCTGCGCCCCAACGTGAAGTGGCACGACGGCTCGCCCTTCACCAGCGAAGACGTCAAGGCGTCGCTGGAGCGCCCGGACAAGCTGACCAACAGCCCCGGCTCGTTCACCAGCTACACCAAGCCGATCGCCCGCATCGACACGCCCGATCCGCTGACGGTGCGCCTGACCATGAGCGTGCCCAACTACGCCAACCTGGCCAACGACCTGAACAGCGTGCCGATCATGCCGAAAAAGGTCGCCGCCACGCTGACGCAGGCCGATTTCGACTCGGGCAAGGCCATGATCGGTACCGGGCCGTTCAAGTTCGTGCGCTTCGCGCGCGGGCAGGAAATCGTGATGGAGCGCAATCCCAACTACTGGGGGCCCAAGCCGGAGTGGGACCGCGCCGTGTTCCGCATCATCACCGACAACGGCGCGCGCAGCGCCGCGCTGCTGGCGGGCGATGTCGACGTGATCGAGAGCGTGCCGTCGGCCGACGTGGCCAAGCTCAGGCAGAACCCGAAGTTCAAGATCGAGCAGCAGGTTTCGTGGCGCACCATCTTCTGGCAAATGGACCACTCGCGCGACAACCCGCCCTTCGTCACCGACAAGGCCGGCAAGGCGCTGGGCAAGAACCCGTTCAAGGATGCGCGCGTGCGTGCCGCGATCAGCAAGTCGTTGAACCGCGACGCCATCGTCAACCGCATCATGGAGGGGCTGGCGGTGCCGGCATCGTCGATCGTGTCGCCGCAGATCTTCGGGCATCCGGGCACCAAACCCGACGCCTATGATCCCGAAGGCGCCAAAAAGCTGCTGGCGGAGGCGGGCTACCCGGACGGCTTCGGGCTGACGCTGCATGCCACCAACAACCGCTACCTGAACGACGCCGCGGTGGCGCAGGCCACCGCCAGCATGCTGACGCGCATCGGCATCCAGACCAGGGTCGAGACCATGCCGGTAGCGGCCTACTTCACGCGCGCGCGCCAGGGCGACTTTGCCTTCCAGATGCTGGGGTGGGGTTCGGCAGCCGCGGATGTGGCGCTGCGCTCGATCACGGGCACGCCCAATCCCAAGACCGGGTATGGCACTTGGAACTGGGGCAAGTACAGCAACCCGCAACTGGACCAGCTGATCGAAAAATCGCTGACCACCGTTTCCAGCGAGAAAGCGCGCGAGGAGAACGCGCGCACGGCGGCCAGGTTCGCGCTGGCCGACCACGCGATCATTCCGTCGCACAGCCAGCTGGCGATGTGGGCGATGAAGAAGGGACTGAAGTATGAGGCGCGGACGGACGAGTGGTCGCTGGCGCAGTTTTTCCACAAGGAGTGAGGGCGGCGGCTGGTCATCGGCTCGCGGTGTTCTCCCTCGCACGCTTGCGGGAGAGGGAGAACACCTTGCTTGGGCTAGTTCAGGCGGCTTTGGAGCACCCAAACCTCCTCTTTGGGCGCGTTTGGATCAGATCCTCAACCGCTCTTCCTGCCGCGCGTTCGCCGCGCGCAGCTTCTGCACCCAGTCCCGCGCCGGCAGCCCCGTGGTCTTCTCGACCACGTCGGCGCGCGCTTCCAGCACTTCCCACGCCACATCGATCTCCGGGCCGTTGAACGCCAGTGCGATGATGTTGCCGTCATGGACCTCAGGGAACACCAGCACGCGGTTATCGAAGGCTTCGCAGATGCGCTCGATATTCTTCGGGAAGCTGTCGTGGTCGCCGAACAGGTTGATGGTCATCACGCCCGGCTCCTTCAGCGTGCGGCGGCAGGCGCGGTAGAACGCGGTGGTGTCGAGCACCGGGCCGCGCGCGGTGGCGTCGTACAGGTCCACCTGCAGCACGTCGATGGCATCTGCGTGGGTGCCGTCCATCACGTAGTCCCACGCGTCCTGCTCGCGCACGGTCAGGCGCGCGTCATCCTGACGCAGGCCGAACATGCTGCGCCCGGCGATGATCACCGCCGGATTCAGCTCGACCGCGGTCACTCGCGCGCGGCTGAACTGGCGGTGGCAGAACTTGGTCAGTGCCGCCGCCCCGAGGCCGAGCTGGACCACGTGGAATTCATCCACAGAAGGCGACAGGAACAGCAGCCAGGCCATCATCTGCTGCGCGTATTCCAGCTCGATCGCATCCGGCTTGCGCAGGCGCATCGCGCCCTGCACCCACTCCGTGCCGAAATGCAGGTAGCGCACGCCGTCCAGCTCCGAGAAGGTCACCGGCGCAAAGCGCGGCGTCATGCGTTTTTCTTCGCGGGCCGCGCGCGAGTCCGGCGCCTGGCCACGGTTGCGTGTGCCACGTGCCGGACGGCGCGA
The DNA here is from genome assembly GCF_015549295.1 of Cupriavidus sp. IK-TO18. NCBI lineage: Bacteria > Pseudomonadati > Pseudomonadota > Betaproteobacteria > Burkholderiales > Burkholderiaceae > Cupriavidus > Cupriavidus sp. IK-TO18. The sequence continues at coordinate 25,215 of NZ_JADGMP010000044.1, read as the reverse complement.
GGCCACGGCTTCAATCGATTTGCGTTTCAGTAGGGTCATATTGTCGAGAAATACACGGTGGCCATGCAACGGGCCGGCACGCGCCTTACTTGCCCAGCGCCGCCTGCGCGCGCTGCAGCCACTCGCGGTTGTGCTCGCGGGCATGGCGCGGCCAGTGGCGGGCGTCGTGGACGATTTCGGCGTAGAGTTCGCGCGCGCGTTCGCGGTCGGCGGCATCGGGCTGCGCCGCCAGCCAGTCGGCGAGCAGGCAGCGCGGCGCGGCGTCGCTGGCGCTGGTCAGTGCCTGCTCGAACGCGGCGCGCGTGCCGGGCGCGCCGGTGGCAGCCAGCGCGCGAGCATACAGCAAGGCGGGGTCGGGCTGCTGGCGCGCATGCGGGCTGGCGCCGAACAGTTTTTCCAGCGTCGCCAGCGCGGCGGCCGCGTCGCCGGTGGCGAACTGCGCCTGGGCCAGGCCCTGCAGCAGCGCCGGATCGGACGCGAACGGGCCGTTGGCCGCGGCCTGGTAGTGCTGCAGCGCCTCGGACGGCTCGCCGGCTTCGAGCAGCACGGCGCCCAGGCGCATGCGGTGCGCCACGGTCGGCGCCCGGTCAAAGTCGGTGCGGGCCTCGCGCACCGCGCGGTTGGGGTCCACCAGTTGCGAGATGGCGCGCGTGGCCGCGCGCGCGCCGCGCGACTGGCGCAGCTCGGGCAGGAAGATGGCAAAGAAGTAGACCAGGCTGCCCAGCCCCGGGAACAGGAACAGGATCAGCAGCCAGTACATGTTCTGGTGCGTGCGCACCGCATGCACGGCGAAGAACAGCGCAACGATGATATGGATGCTGATACCGAAGATACGCATGGATAAGTCAACCTATGGGATCGTATGAGGTCATCAGTGGGCAAAGGGTCGGCGCCGAAGCGCTGGCCGCCGGCATTTTGACAGAAAGACGGCGGCGCGATTCCCTTGCATTCAGCCCGGAATGCCGGCGCCGGCCGGCTGCAGCCCGGCCACCGCCTGCGGCGTAAGCACCGCCTCACCCTTCACCGCGCGCGCCACCAGCGCATCGGCGGCGTCGATGGCGATGCGCTGCTCGGCATACCAGTCTTCGTCGTAGTAGGTATTGCCATAGCGGTCGCCGCTGTCGCACAGCAGCGCGACGATGGCCCCCGCCTGCCCTGCCGCCCGCATCTGCTGCGCCAGGTACAGCACGCCGACGAAGTTGGTGCCGGTCGAGCCGCCGACGCGGCGGCCGAAGCGCCTGGCCAGGTAGCGCATGGCGGCGAACGACAGCGCATCGGGCACCTTCAGCATGGCGTCGATGCAGCTGGGGATAAACGAGCGCTCCACGCGCGGCCGGCCGATACCCTCGATTCGCGAGCCGGTCGGCAGCGACAGGTCCGGTTCAGGCTTGCCCGCCAGGGCGCTGCGGAAATAATCGAAGAACACCGAGTTCTCCGGATCGGCACACAGCACGCGCGTCTTGTGGCGGCGATAGGCGACGTAGCGGCCGAGCGTGGCGATGGTGCCGCCGGTGCCGCCGCTGGACACCAGCCAGGCCGGTACCGGGTGCTCCTCCTCCGCCATCTGCTTGAAGATGGATTCGGCGATATTGTTGTTGGCGCGCCAGTCGGTGGCACGCTCGGCGTAGGTGAACTGGTCCATGAAATGGCCGCCGGTTTCCTGCGCGATGCGGTGCGACGCGGCATAGATCTCCGACGGGCTGTCGACAAGGTGGCAGCGCCCGCCATAGAACTCGATCGCCTCGACCTTGGCGCGCGACGTGCCGGCCGGGATCACCGCCACGAACGGCAGCCCTAGCAGCCTGGCGAAATACGCCTCTGAAATCGCGGTCGAGCCGCTGGACGCTTCCACCACCGTGCTGCCCTCACGCAGCCAGCCATTGCACAGCGCATACAGGAACAGCGAGCGCGCCAGCCGGTGCTTCAGGCTGCCGGTCGGGTGGCTGGATTCGTCCTTGAAGTAGACACGGATGTCGGGGTAGCCCGGCAGGTCCAGCGGGATCAGGTGGGTATCGGCGGAGCGGTTGAAGTCGGCTTCGATCTTGCGGATCGCTTCGTGGGTCCAGGCGGAAAGTGGCATGGGTGGCTTGCGGGCGCGGCGGCCGGGGCATTGGATCAGGCCCTCAGGATGCCAGAAGCGTGCTGCCCAAATCCAGTTTCCCGGATCCGGCGCGACGATCGGCAGGCACTGCAATGCGCTCTTCGCGCCACAGCCCCGGCCGCCGTGTGGATGTGACTGTCTGTGGCAGAAGCAACGATCGACGGGCTCGCCGGCCTGATCTTCCAGGGCCGCAGTTCCGCACACCTGAGCCTGGCCGCCAGCCGCTTTGCCAGCAGCATCATGCTGGCGACCGCCTCGGGCTCGGCCAACGCGCGCGACGTCATGGCCGTGATGCGGCTGCGCGTGCCGCCCGGCACGCCGCTGCGCATCCGGGCTGACGGGCCGGATATCGGCCGACCTGCGCCGCCGCGTCTGGCGCACGGGTCCGCTGCCGCGCCTGGCGGCGCGGATGCGGCGGCGCTAGCCCACGGCGCGGGCCGGCGGCCGCGCGCCTACCGGTAGACCAGCACCGGGATCTTGCTGTGGGTCAGCACCTTGAGGGTCTCGCTGCCGATCACCAACCCTTTGACCCCGCGCCGCCCGTGGGACGCCATCACGATCAGGTCGCATTCCTTGTCCTCGGCCGCCTTGATGATGGCCTCGTACGGATGGTCATTGACCGCGTAGGTCGTGTCACAGGCCACGCCCGCTGCACCGGCCTCGTCGGCCAGGCCGCGCAAGTAGCGGGTTGCGTCTTCCCAGGCCTGCTTGACGTAGGTCTCGCGGGTGTCCTCCAGCATTTCGACCTGGTAGGTCAACACATGGTAGTTCGGACAGACGCGCACCACGGTGGCACGGGCGCCCATCTCCCGCGCCAGCACAAGTGCCTTGCGGAATGCGGATTCGGACAGGTCGGAGCCATCGACCGCCAGCAGGAGATGCTTGAACATGATTGCCTCCTCGCCTGCGCATTGCGCTCACTTCCGATGCGACATCGCCTTGCGTCCGAAAGTGGGAGCCGCAAGGCGCACAACAAGGAGCGACCGATACCCTCGGTTTCGAATCATCTGTCACCCTGATCCAGTATAGGTGCGCGATGGCACACGGCAATCCGGCGGGCGTCACATTGCCTCGCCCGCATTCGAAACGCCGGCGCAGCCATGTTCCCGGGCACGCCGGCCGCGCCCAGGGCCGCGGCGCTACGCCATCAGCGCGCGCCACAGCGCCAGCTTCTGCTCGAAATTGCGCGCCGCGTGCGCCGGGCTGGACGAAGGCAGCACCACCGTCTGATACCCCTGCGCGGCAAACTGCGGCGCGAACCGTCCCGATGTGCCACCGTTGAAGCCGATGCGCTCGAGCGCCGGCGCCAGCTGGCGCAGCCGCGTGAAATCGTTGGCCTGCGGGTAGCGGATATTGCTGTCCAGGCTGCCTTCGCGCATGCACGCCCCAAGCACGTCCCAGACGCCGATGCGATGCGCCAGCAGCCGCACCAGCCGTTCGGCATACGGCAGCGCCGGCATCGGTTCGCCGGTCAGCGCGGCCATCAGCGGCCAGAACTGGTTGCGGGGATGGGCGTAATACTGGCGCGCGGCCAACGAGGCGGCGCCGGGGAAGCTGCCCAGCACCAGCACGCGGGTGTTGCGGTCGATGACAGGCGGCAGGCCCTGGTGCAGGTCGGCCTGGGGCGGGATGGGGTCTGGCATGGCAGAAACGCAGCGGCCCCGACTACCTGCTTCGGGGCCGCTGCGTCGGTCGCCGGCCGTCAGGCCAGCAGCTTGTTGACGCGCTGCACGTAGGCGGCCGGGTCTTCCAGCATGCCGCCTTCTGCCAGCAGCGCCTGGTCGAACAGCACCTGCAGGCGGTCGCTGAAGGCATCGCCCTCCGGAAGATCTCGCAGCTTCTTGACCAGCGCATGCTCCGGGTTCAGCTCCAGGATCGGCTGGGCATCCGGCGCCTTCTGGCCGGCCTGCTTGAGCAGGCGCTGCAGGTAGCCGCTCATGTCGCCCTCGTCCGACACCAGGCACGATGCCGACTCGGTCAGGCGCAGCGTCACGCGCACGTCCTTGGCCTTGCCGGCCAGCACGGTCTTGGCGCGCTCGACCACGTCCTTCCAGTCGGCCTCGGCCTTCTCCTGCTCGGCCTTCTCGGCTTCATCGGCCAGCTTGCCCAGGTCGAGGTCGCCGCGCGCCACCGACACCAGTTCCTTGCCGTCGAATTCGCGCAGGAACGACAGCATCCATTCATCGACGCGGTCCGTCAGCAGCAGGACTTCAATGCCCTTCTTGCGGAACACTTCCAGGTGCGGGCTGTTCTTGCCGGCGGACCAGGTATCGGCCGTGACGTAGTAGATCTTGTCCTGGCCTTCCTTCATGCGGCCGACATAGGCGGCCAGCGACACGTTCTGCTCGGCGGTGTCGTTGTGGGTCGAGGCAAAGCGCAGCAGTTTCGCCACGCGCTCCTGGTTGGCCTGGTCCTCGCCGGTGCCTTCCTTCAGCGCCTGGCCGAACTGTTGCCAGAAGGTGTCGTACTTGGCGCGTTCGGCTTGGTCCTCGCTGTCGGCCAGCGCTTCGAGCATCGACAGCACGCGCTTGGTGCAGCCTTCGCGGATCGCCTTGACGTCGCGGCTTTCCTGCAGCAGTTCGCGCGATACGTTCAGCGGCAGGTCTGCGGAATCGACCACGCCCTTGACCCAGCGCAGGTAGCCCGGCAGCAGCTGCTCGGCGTCGTCCATGATGAAGACGCGCTTGACGTACAGCTTCAGGCCGGCCTTGTGGTTGCGGTCCCACAGGTCGAACGGCGCGCGCGCCGGGATGTACAGCAGCTGGGTGTATTCGCTGCGGCCTTCGACGCGGTTATGGGTCCAGGCCAGCGGCGTTTCGTTGTCGTGCGCGATGTGCTGGTAGAACGCGGTGTACTGCTCGTCGGTGATGTCGGACTTGTTGCGGGTCCACAGCGCGCTGGCCTGGTTGACGCTTTCCCACTCGTCGGTGCGCTTGTAGCTGCTGGCCTCGGCGTCCCACACTTCCTTGGGCATGCGGATCGGCAGCGAGATATGGTCCGAGTATTTCTGGATGATGCTCTTCAGGCGCCAGGCCGACAGGAAATCGTCCTCGCCCTCGCGCAGGTGCAGCGTGATGGTGGTGCCGCGCTCGGCGCGCGCGATCGCGTCGACGCTGAACTCGCCGTCGCCGGTGCTTTCCCAGCGCACGGCTTCCTCGGCACCCACGCCGGCGCGGCGGGTTTCCACCGTGACCTTGTCGGCGACGATAAAGGCCGAATAGAAGCCCACGCCGAACTGGCCGATCAGCGCGGCGTCCTTCTGCTGGTCGCCGGACAGCTGCTGGAAGAATTCCCTGGTGCCCGAACGGGCGATGGTGCCGAGGTTGCGGATGGCCTCGTCGCGGCTCATGCCGATGCCGTTGTCGGTGATCTTCAGCGTGCGCGCCTGGGCATCGGCCTCGATGCGGATGGCCAGGTCGGCGTCGTTTTCCAGCAGGGACGGATTCGCGATCGCCTCGAAGCGCAGCTTGTCAGTGGCGTCCGAAGCATTCGAGACCAGCTCGCGCAGGAAGATTTCCTTGTTGCTGTACAGCGAGTGGATCATCAGGTGCAGCAGTTGCTTCACTTCCGCCTGGAAGCTCATCGTCTCGTGCGGTGCGGTCATGGTTCTCCTTTTGAATCTCGAAAACAGGCGAATCTGGGATGGTCGGGTGGCCGTCGGGGGCCAGTGACGCCAGAAATAGGGCCGCCCGGGCCATTTTTCAAGGCCCGGGGAATGTAACGCGTGCAGGGCAACGAGGGCTCAGAGCCGTTCCAGCTGGCGCCCGAGAAAGCGCAGCATGTCCGGGTCGCCGCTGCTGGCGACATTGAAGCGCATCCACCCCGACGGCATCTGCGACGGCGAGAACAGGCTGCCGGGGGCGAACAGGTAGCCCTCTTCATGCCCCGCGGTGGCGATCGCGTTGGTATCGCGCCCGGTATCGGCCCACAGGTACATGCCGGCATGCTGGCCCGGGAACAGGCGCAGGCCCAGCCGCTCCAGCTCGCGCCGGGTTTCGTCGCGGGCGCGGTCCAGCCGGGTGCGCACACGCTCGACATGCTTGCGGTAGTGCCCCTCGGTCAGCACCTTGTACAGCACCCTCTCGTTGATCTCGGGCGAAGCCAGGCCCGCCAGCAGCTTGCTGTCGGTCAGTGCCGATGCCATCTCCGGGTGCGCGGCGATAAAGCCCACGCGCAGGTTGGCCGCCAGCGTCTTGGAAAAGCTGCCCAGGTAGATCACCCGGCGCAGCTGGTCCAGGCTGGCCAGCCGCGTGGCGGCGTGGCCGGGCGGGCACAGGTCGCAGTAGATATCGTCCTCGACGATCAGGAAGTCGTACTGCTCGGCCAGCTTCAGCAGCTGGAAGGCCTTGGCGGCGGACAGCGAGGTGCCGGTCGGGTTGTGCAGCACCGAGTTGATCACGAACAGCTTGGGCCGCCGCGCCTGCACGATGCGCTCCAGCGCCTCCAGGTCCGGCCCCTCGGCGGTGTACGGCACGCCGATCACCTGCGCGCCCTGCGCGGCAAAGCGCGCGAACATCACGAACCACGCCGGGTCGCCGACCAGCACAGCGTCGCCGGGCTGCAGGTAGAGCCGGGCGATCAGGTCGAGCGCCTGGGTGATGCCGGAGGTCAGCACGATCTGCTCGGCGCCGGCGCGGATCTCCAGTTCCTCCAGCCGGGTGCGCAGCTGCTGGCGCAGCGGCAGGAAGCCTTGCGGCGTGCCGCTGGCCAGGAAATGGTTGCCCGGCTGGCGTCCCAGGCCGCGCAGCGCGCTGGCGATCAGCTCGCCATCGAGCCATTCGTTGGGCAGGAAGCCCAGCCCCGGCGCCTTGTGCGCCTCGGCGGTATGGAACATGCTGCGCAGCAGCCAGGTGACGTCGATATTGCGCGCCTCGGCCGCGTTGGACGACACCGGCGCCGCGGGCGCGGCCGGCGCACGCTCGCGCACGTAGAAGCCCGAGCCGCGGCGCGATTCCAGGTAGCCCAGCGCCACCAGCCGCTCATAAGCCTCCACCACAGTAAAGCGCGAGATGCCCTTTTCCTGCGCCAGCTGGCGGATCGACGGCATGCGCATGCCGGCGCGGAACACGCGTTCGTCTATGCGCATGCGGGCCCATTCGGTCAGTTGCTCGACCAGCGTCATCTGGGCCGACGGGATCGGGTCGGGCAGGCGCTCGGTGGGCGGCAGCACCAGGCGCAGCGGGCGTCCGCCGGCCTGGGCGGAGGTGCCGCGCGCGCCGCTTCCGCTATGCTGCTGGGGATTCGCGGCGGTGGTATCCGCGTCCCTGGTGTTCGCATCCATGTGCTGCTCCTGCAACTGTACTGAAGACGATACGCAGAACTGTACCGGTACTGTACCGACTACCTTGTCTACCATCAAGCCAAGATGAAGCTCGCCCTCGACCACCTCGTCATCGCCGCGCCCGACCTGGACGCCGGCACCGCCCATGTCGCCGACCTGCTGGGGATTGCTCCCCAGGGTGGCGGTGCGCATGCCGCCATGGGCACGCACAACCGCGTGCTCGGCATGTTCGGCGGCATCTACCTGGAAGTGATCGCGATCGACCCGGCCGCCGCCGCGCCAGCGCGGCCGCGCTGGTTCGGCCTCGACACCGAGGCGGTACGGCAACGGCTGGAGAACGGTCCGTTCCTGTTGCACTGGGCCGCCCGCGTCGAGCGCCCCGCCGACCTGACGCTGTGGCAGTCGCAATACCCGGCCCGGATCGCGCCGGTGATCCCGATGACGCGCGGCGACCTGCGCTGGCGCATCACGGTGCCCGAAGACGGCGCCCTGCCCGGCTGGCAAGGCGAGGCCGATGCCGCCGGCGACGGCTTGCTCCCCAGCCTGATCCAGTGGGACGTGGCCGCCTACCCTGGCATCAGCCTGCCGCGGCAGGACCTGGCGCTGCGCAAGCTGTCCGGGCGCCATCCGCGCGCCGAACTGCTGCGGCAGGGCCTGGCCTGGCTGGGCGCGGACCACCTGATCGCGATCGAACAGGGCGAGGGCCAGCCGGAACTGTCGGCCGAGATCGAAACCCCGCAGGGCATCCGCACGCTGCGCTAGCCAGACCAGACAAGCAACAAGAATCCAAAGGAGACACCGATGTCCGCGACCCGCAAGCGTTTCGACGACGATCCCTATCTCGTTCACTGCACCGCCACCGTGCTGGCGGCCAGCGCAGAAGGCATCGAACTGGACGAGACCGTCTGCTACGCGCGCAGCGGCGGCCAGGCCGGCGACACCGCCACGCTGGCGCTGCCCGACGGCCGCACCGTGACCATCGTCGACACGATCTATGCCGAAGACCGCAGCCGCATCCTGCATATGCCTGCGCCGGACGCCGCGCTGCCGCGCGTGGGCGAGCGCGTCACGGTCACCATCGACTGGGCGCGCCGCCACCGGCTGATGCGCCTGCATACCTGCCTGCATTTGCTGGGCTCGCTGATCCCGGTGCCGGTGACCGGCTGCGGCATCTCGCCGGACTCGGCGCGGATCGACTTCGACCTGCCGGAGTCGACGCTGGACAAGGCCGGCCTGACCGAGCGCCTGAACGCGCTGATCCGCGCGGAAACGCCGGTGCGGATCACGCTGATCACGCCGCAGGAGCTGGCCGCGCAGCCGGAACTGGTGCGCACCATCGGCGCGGCGCCGCCGGCGGGGACCTCGAGCATCCGCATCGTCGAGATCCCCGGCGTCGACCGCCAGCCCTGCGGCGGCACGCATGTGGGCAATACCAGCGAGATCGGCACCGTGGCGGTAACCAAAATCGAGAAGAAGAGCCGCACCAACCGCCGCGTCGTGGTGGCGTTCGCATGACGGCCGTGACCTCCGGCCTGCTCACCGGCCTGACCGCGGCGCAGTTCCTGGCCCTGCTGACGCTGCTGGCGGTCGGCCTGTTCACGCCCGGCCCCAACACCGCCATTGCCGCGGTGACCGGCGCCAACTTCGGCCTGCGCGCGACGCTGCCGCACTGCGTCGGCGTAGCGTTCGGCTTTGCCAGCATCCTGGCGCTGTGCGCGGTCGGCGTGGGCGCGCTGGTCCTCGGCCAGCCGGCGCTGGCATCGGCGGTGCATCTAACCGGCGTGGCCTACCTGCTGTGGCTGGCGTGGAAGATCGCGCGCGGCACGACACTGGCCGAAAGGCAGGTGCTGCGGCCGCTGAACGTGTGGCAATCGGCGGTGCTGCAGTACGCCAACATCAAGGCGTGGATGCTGGCGCTGGCGGTGGCGGCGTCCTATATGGCCGGCGCCACCGCGCCGCTGCAGCGCCTGCTGCTGGTGTGCGGCGTATTCGCACTGCTGGGCTTCGTCAGCAACGGCGTGTACGGCGCGCTGGGTGCGGCGCTGCGGCAATGGCTGCGCGAGGGCGAGCGCGTGCGCTGGTTTAACCGTGCCATGGGCGCGGCTCTGGCGCTGACCGCGCTGTGGATCGCTGTCAGCGCCCGGCCCGGCGTGCATTGAACCGAACGACAAGAACACAAGACGCCAACCATGTCCGCTCCCTCGCAAACTCCCTCGCAAACTCCCTCGCCTGCTTCCATACCGGCCGCGCCCCATTCAGGCGGCATGCTGCTCGGCTTCATCGGCGTGGCCATCTTCAGCCAGACCCTGCCGTTCACGCGCATGGCAGTGGCCGAGCTGGACCCGATCTTCGTCGCGCTGGCGCGCGCCGTCCTGGCCGCGCTGCTGGCGCTGGCGCTGCTGGCCATGCGCGGCGCGCTGGCCGCGGCACGCCGCCCGCGCGGCGGCCAGTGGCAACGGCTGGCGGTGACTGCGCTGGGCGTGGTGGCCGGCTTCCCGGTGTTCTCGTCGCTGGCGATGCGCGAGGTGCCGGCCAGCCACGGCGCCATCGTGGTCGGCCTGCTGCCGCTGGTCACGGCCGTGTTCGCGGCCTGGTTCGGGCGCGAGCGGCCGTCGCCGGCGTTCTGGCTGTCGGCCGTGGCCGGCAGCGCGCTGGTGGTCGGCTTTGCCGCCTGGCAAGGCGCCGGCGGCCTGCAGCACGCCGACTGGTACCTGTTTGCCGCGGTGGTGCTGGGCGCACTGGGCTATGCCGAGGGGGGCAAGCTGTCGCGCGAGCTGGGCGGGCTGGAGACGATCAGCTGGGCGCTGGTGGCGTCGCTGCCGGTGCTGGTGCCGGTGGTGGCCTGGCTGGCGCTGCGCGACCTGCCGGCGATCGCCGCGGCGTCGCCGCGTGCCTGGGCCGGCATGGCCTATGTCTCGGTGTTCTCGATGTTTGTCGGCTTCCTTTTCTGGTACGCCGGCCTCGCAAAAGGCGGCGTGGCCCGCGTCGGGCAGATACAATTGCTGCAGCCGTTCCTGACGCTGGCGGGCGGCGCGCTGATCCTGGCCGAGCCGCTTGACGCCCCCACCATCGCCTTCGCGGTGGCGGTGATCGCTGTCGTGGCCCTCGGCCGCAACGCCGCCGTGCGCCAGAGCGCACCTGCCGCCGCCCCGGAAACGTCCCCTGTCCTTCCAGGACGCATTCACTGACCAGGAGTCCAACGCATGTCCGTCTACGACACCCTTGCCCGCCTCGGCGTCGAACTGCCGACCGCCAACGCCCCTGCCGCCGCCTACGTGATGGCCGCGCAGACCGGCAATACCGTATTCCTGTCGGGCCATATCGCCCGCAAGGACGGCAAGGTATGGACCGGCAAGCTGGGCCAGGACATCGACACCGAATCGGGCAAGGCCGCCGCGCGCGCCATCGCCATCGACCTGCTGGCCACGCTGCACGCGCACGTGGGCGACCTGAACCGCGTCACCCGCATCGTCAAGGTGATGAGCCTGGTCAACTCCACCACCGAGTTCACCGAGCAGCACCTGGTCACCAACGGCGCTTCCGAGTTCCTGGCCGAAGTCTTTGGCGACAAGGGCAAGCACGCGCGCAGCGCCTTCGGCGTGGCGCAGGTCCCGCTGGGCGCCTGCGTCGAGATCGAGATGATCGTCGAGGTGCAGTAATTTCCGCCGGCCGGCGGCCCGGGCGACCGCCACCGGCCGGCCTTGCCACACAGAAACACCCTCCCAGACCACAAGAGACACATCATGAAATGGGCCATCTCCCGCCGGGCGCAGCAACTGACCAGCTCGGCCATCCGCGAAATCCTCAAGGTCACCGAGCGTCCGGAAGTCATTTCCTTCGCCGGCGGCCTGCCCTCGCCGGCATCGTTCCCGGTAGCGGCCATGGAGGCAGCGACGGCCCGCGTATTCGCCGACAACCCGCAGGCGGCGCTGCAATACGCCGCCACCGAAGGCTACCTGCCGCTGCGTGAATTCATCGCCAAGCGCCACGGCGTGGGCGTCGAGCGCGTGCTGATCGTGACCGGCTCGCAGCAGGCGCTGGACCTGATCGCCAAGGTGATGATCGACCCGGGCAGCAAGGTGATGGTGGAAACCCCCAGCTACCTCGGCGCGCTGCAGGCGTTCTCGCTGTTCGAACCCGAGTTCGTCTCGATCCCGACCGACGACAAGGGCCTGGTGCCCGAGGCGCTGACGCCCGAGCTGACCGCCGGCGCGCGCTTCCTGTACGCCCTGCCCAACTTCCAGAACCCAACCGGCCGCCGCCTGCCGCTGGAGCGCCGCCAGGCACTGGTGGCGCGCGCGCAGGAACTGGGCGTGCTGGTGGTGGAAGACGATCCGTACGGCGCGCTCAGCTATACCGGCGACCAGCTGCCGACGCTGCTGTCGATGAATCCGGACGGCGTGATCTACATGGGCTCGTTCTCGAAGATCCTGGCTCCCGGCATGCGCCTGGGCTACGTGATCGCCCCGCCCGAGCTGCATTTCAAGCTGTGCCAGGCCAAGCAGGCATCGGACCTGCATACGCCGACCTTCACGCAGCGCGTGGCCTATGAGACCGTGCGCGACGGCCTGCTCGACCGCCATATCCCGACCATCCGCGAGCTCTACAGCAAGCAGTGCCAGACCATGCTGGACGCGCTCAAGCGCCATATGCCGGAAGGCGTGACCTGGAACACGCCCGAAGGCGGCATGTTTATCTGGATGGAGCTGCCCGAAGGGCTGGACAGCATGGCTATCCTGGAAGAAGCGGTGAAGCGCAACGTGGCCTATGTGCCGGGCGCGCCGTTCTACGCCAGCAACCCGAAGCGCAATGCGCTGCGCCTGGCGTTCGTCACGGTGCCGCCCGAGCGCATCGAGCAGGGCGTGGCGATCCTGGGCGAGCTGTTCCGCGAGTCCATCGCCGCCGCTGCCGCCAGGCAAGCGCGCGCGGCCTGACGCCGCACGGGCGCGCAATCCAGGAGCCGACATGCTGCGTATCTGGGGCCGACTCTCCTCCATCAACGTGCAGAAAGTGGTCTGGTGCGCGCGCGAGCTGCACCTGGACCATGAGCGCGTCGATATCGGCGTCAACAAGGGCGACCTCGACACCGAGGCCTACGTCCGCCTGAACCCGAACCGCCAGATCCCGGTGATCGAGGATTTCCGCGGCACGGACGTGGGCGGCGAGCCCTTCGTGCTGTGGGAATCGAACGCGATCGTGCGCTACCTGTGCGCGCGCTACGGCGAGGGCACGCTGTGGCCCGAAGACGTCAAGGCGCGCGCCTCGGCCGACCGCTGGATGGACTGGCAGACCACGGCCTTCAGCCCGGCCATGGTGACGGCGTTCCTGAACCTGGTGCGCACGCCCGACGGCGAGCGCGACGAAGCCGCTATCCAGGCCTCGTGCGCCCGCACCGAGCGGCTGGCGGCGCTGCTGGACAAGGCGCTGGCGGGCCGGGAGTTCATCGGCGGCGACCGCTTCACCATGGCGGATATCTCGCTGGCTTGCGCCGCGCACCGCTGGATGGGCCTGCCGATCCAGCACCAGCCGCGGCCCGACCTGCAGCGTTGGCTGGCGGCAATGCGTGCCCGCCCTGCCGCCGGCGGCATCCTGGAACTGCCGCTGCGCTGAGCGGCGGCAGTTTTTCCTTCCTCTGCTTCTAGCTGCCTATTTCGCGGCACGCGAGCCCGAAGTCGCCGTAAAGATCCCCAGCCCGATAAACGCCGCCCCCGTCAGGTAGCGGCCGAATGCGCGTGCCCGCCCGGCGCGGCGCAGCGCCGGCATCACCGCGGCCGCGGCCATGACGTAGCAGGCGTCGGTGGTGGCGGCGATCAGCACGAAGGCCACGCCCAGCGCGAGGCTCTGCGCCAGCGCCGAGCCGGCCGGGTTCATGAACTGCGGCAGGAAGGCGGCGAAGAAGATCGCGGTCTTGGGGTTGAGCAGCGCCACCACGAAGCCGTCGCGCATCACCTGGCGCAGGCTGCGCTGCGCCACCTCCGGCGTACCGCCGCCCGCCGCCGCAGCGCCGCCACGCAGCGCGCGGATGCCGAGCCAGATCAGGTAGGCCGCACCTGCGTACTTGACCACCGAGAACGCCAGCGCCGACACCGAGAACAGCACCGCCAGCCCCAGCGAGGCGCCGATGGCGTTACCCAGGTTGCCCAGCGCCACCGCGCCGATCGACGCCAGCCCGGCCTGCCGGCCCTGCGCCAGCGTGCGCGTCACGATATAGACCACGGCCGGGCCGGGGGTGATGGCCAGCGCCAGGCTGGCCAGCACGAAGGCGGTCAGCAGCGGCCACGCGGGCAGGAATTCAGTCATGGGGCAGCTCGTTCGATGTTGGCATGCGGGCAGCGCCCGCGTCATGGCGAACGCCAGTATGCGCCGCTACACCGCGCTCGCGCCAGTCCCCCGCCATGGCTGCCAGGCCAGTCATCCGGGCCACGCGCAGGCAGGCATACTTTTGCAACAGGCGCCGTTTAGAGTACTCTGGCCGGTGTGCCGGGTGCGTCCCACGTGCGCTGCCATGCCCTTCGGGGAATCCCTAGTCCCTGAATGTGGCTCATGCCATGCATGACGCAATGTACGGAAGCGAACACGGAACCCGTTCCTACAATCGCTGGTTCTTTCCCGCGCGCGGCGGATGCCGCGCGCCGGTGCAAAGCGCAAGCGGGTCGCCCCAGGGCACGCAGATCGCCCGGGCTCCCGAGCCAACCTGAGGAGGATTTCGATCGTGTGGAGTCAAGTCTATGACCCGCTGGGCAATATGGCGCTGTCGACCATTGCCGCGGGCATTCCCGTCGCCGTGCTGCTGGCAGCGCTGGCGTTCTTTCATATGCAGGCACACCTGGCCGCGGGGCTGGCGCTGCTGATCGGCATCGTGGTCGCATCCACGGTGTTCGGCATGCCGGCGGCGATGGCCGGCAAGGCGGCGGGGCTCGGCATCGTCTCCGGGCTGTTCCCGATCGGCTGGATCGTGCTGAACATCATCTTCCTGCACCGGCTCACCACCCTGAACGGATCGTTCAAGGTGCTGCAGAACTCGATCTCCGGCATTACCGAGGACCGCCGCCTGCAACTGCTGCTGGTGGCGTTCAGCTTCGGCGCCTTCTTCGAGGGTGCGGCCGGCTTCGGCACGCCGGTGGCCGTGACCGGCGCCATCCTGATCGGCCTGGGCTTCTCGCCGCTGGCCGCCTCGGGGCTGGCGCTGATCGCCAATACCGCGCCGGTGGCCTACGGCGCGCTGGGCGCGCCGATCATCGGCCTGGCTTCGGTGACGGGGCTGGACCTGCTCGACCTGTCGGCCATGATCGGCCGCCAGCTGCCGTTTTTCTCGGTGATCGTGCCGTTCTGGCTGATCTGGGCCTTTGCCGGCTTCCGCGGCATGCTGGCGATCTGGCCGGCGATCCTGGTCGCGGGCGTGAGCTTTGCCATCCCGCAGTTCCTGGTGTCGAACTTCCACGGCCCGTGGCTGGTGGACGTGATCGCGGCGCTGGTGTCGATGGGCGCGCTGACGCTGTTCCTGAAGGTCTGGCATCCGAAGGAAATCTGGACTTCGACCAAGATCCTGGGCCGCCACGACGAATCCAAGGTTGACCATCCCGAAGCGCTGGAAGCCGATGCCGCCGCCAGCGCCGCCTCGGCCGGCATCTCGGTGGCCAAGGCCTGGATGCCGTGGGTGATCCTGACGGTGTTCGTGTTCGTCTGGGGCATCCCCGAGTTCAAGAAGCTGATGGATAGCGTGTGGGCCTGGAAATTCCCGATCCCGGGTCTCGACAAGGCCATCGTCAAGGTGCCGCCGGTGGTGCCCAAGGAAGTCATCGAAGGCGCCGTGTTCAACTTCAACGTGCTGTCGATGGCCGGCACCGGCATCTTTGTCTCGGCGATCGCCGGCGGCCTGCTGATGGGCTACTCGGTGCCGCGCCTGTTCAAGGAGTACTGGGAAACCATCAAGCTGGTGCGCTACTCGCTGCTGACCATCTGCGCGATGTTCGGCGTCGGCTACCTGACCCGCTACTCGGGCCTTGATGCCACGCTGGGCCTGGCCTTCGCCCACACCGGCGTGCTCTACCCGCTGTTCGGCACCATGCTGGGCTGGCTGGGCGTGGCGCTGACCGGCTCGGACACGGCCTCGAACGTGCTGTTCGGCGGCCTGCAGAAGACCACCGCCGAGCAGCTGGGCCTGTCGCCGGTGCTGATGGCGTCGGCCAACAGCTCGGGCGGCGTGATGGGCAAGATGATCGACGCGCAGTCCATCGTGGTGGCCTCCACGGCGACCAAGTGGTACGGCCACGAAGGCGACATCCTGCGCTACGTGTTCTTCCACTCGATCGTACTGGCGATCCTGGTGGGCCTGTTCGTGACGCTGCAGGCCTACGTGCCGCCGTTCACGCATATGGTGATCCACCACCCCTGAGTGCCCTGCCGCCGCGGCAATTTCGGCAAGGCGTTTCGGACAAGGCCCCGCCCCTGGTGGGGCTTTTCCATTGGGCAACGCGCGTATCATGTTGCGTCTGATCCGCCGCAAGCGCCCCCCGGATCCTGCAAGGACAACACGGACGACTGGGCGCGCCGTGGCACACAACGGGAACCCTGCCATGTTGCGTCGCCTGGAAAGACTGATCGACCCCTTCCGTCCCATGCCCGACCGCGAGCCGCCAGGCCAGGTCCTGCGCTTCTACACCTGGTACCTGCGCGAAGTCTGGGGCGTGTTCGTGCTGCTGTTGCTGGTGGGCCTGGTCGGCGCGCTGATCGAGGTGGCGCTGTTCAGCTTCCTCGGCCGGCTGGTCGACATGGCGCAGACCACGCCCGGCGCGGAATTCTTCAGCCGGCATCGCAACGAGCTGGTGTGGATGCTGGTGGTGGCGGTGCTGCTGCGGCCCATCTTCTTCGGCCTGCACGACGTGCTGGTGCACCAGGTCATCAACCCCAGCCTGTCCAACCTGATCCGCTGGCAGAACCACCGCTACGTGCTCAAGCAGAGCCTGTCGTTCTTCCAGAGCGACTTTGCCGGGCGCATCGCCCAGCGCATCATGCAGACCGGCTTCTCGCTGCGCGACTCCGCCGTGCAGGCGGTCGACGCGCTGTGGCACGTGGTGATCTACGCCGTCAGTTCGCTGGTGCTGTTCGCGCAGGCGGACTGGCGGCTGATGATCCCGCTGCTGCTGTGGATCGCCTGCTACGTGGCCGCGCTGCTGTACTTCGTGCCGCGCGTGAAGGAGCGCTCGGTGATCGCCACCGAATCGCGCTCGCGGCTGATGGGGCGCATCGTCGACGGCTATACCAACATCACCACGCTCAAGCTGTTCGCCCATACCCGGCAGGAAGAGGACTACGCGCGCGACGCCATGGCCGAGCAGACCGAAAAGACCCGGCTGGCCGGACGCATGGTCAGCGGCATGGACGTCACCATCACCGCCATGAACGGCGCGCTGATCGCCGGCACCACCGGGCTGGCGGTGTGGCTGTGGAGCACCGGGCATGTCACCACTGGCGCGATCGCGCTGACCACGGGCCTGGTGATCCGCATCAACAATATGTCCGGCTGGATCATGTGGGTGGTCAACGGCATCTTCGAGAACGTCGGGCAGGTGCAGGACGGCATGAAGACCATCGCCGTGCCGCGCAAGGTCAATGACCGCGCCAATGCGCAGCCGCTGCGCGTGACGCAGGGCGAAGTCCGCTTCGAGCAGGTGGGATTCCACTACGGCAAGGGCTCGGGCGTGATCGAGGGCGTCAACCTGACGGTGCGGCCGGGCGAGAAGATCGGCCTGGTCGGCCCGTCCGGCGCGGGCAAGTCGACGCTGGTCAACCTGCTGCTGCGGCTCTATGACGTGGAAAGCGGCCGCATCCTGATCGACGGGCAGGACATCGCCGATGTCACGCAGGAAAGCCTGCGCGCGCAGATCGGCATGGTGACGCAGGACACCTCGCTGCTGCACCGCTCGATCCGCGAGAACCTGCTGTACGGCAAACCCTCCAGCACCGAGGCCGACCTGGCCAATGCGCTGCACGGCGCGCGCGCGGACGAGTTCATTCCCGGCCTGGTCGATGCCCACGGCAATACCGGACTGGAGGCGCAGGTGGGCGAACGCGGCGTGAAGCTGTCAGGCGGACAGCGCCAGCGCATCGCGATCGCGCGGGTGCTGCTGAAGAACGCGCCGATCCTGATCCTCGATGAAGCGACCTCGGCGCTGGATTCGGAAGTGGAAGCGGCGATCCAGGACAGCCTGGAAACGCTGATGCAAGGCAAGACGGTAATTGCCATCGCGCACCGGCTGTCGACGATCGCGCGCATGGACCGGCTGGTGGTGCTGGACAACGGGCATATCGTGGAGAGCGGCACGCATGCGGAATTGCTCGCGCATGGGGGGCTGTATGCGCGGTTGTGGGCGCATCAGACGGGGGGATTTGTGGGGGTGGATTGATCCTGCTGTTTGCTCCCCTCTCCCATGAATGGGAGAGGGGAGCAAACACTGGCTCCGGCGAAACTCAGTTGCCGTTGCCCGGCGCCTCCACCCGCACCGGATCGATCCTCGGCTCCTTCAGCTTCGCCTCGATCTGCTTGCCCTTGCGCGCGCGCTTGCCGACATACGGCAGCAGCGATTGCCCGGCCAGCTTCTGCGACGACGGCTTGCCGCCCCGGCCCGCGCCCGACAGCATCAGCCCCGGCGCGCCCACGGCCACCGCCTGCAGCAGCTTCTCCCTGGGCTCCAGCTCCATCAGGATCACGCCGCGGCCGCCGGCCGACAGCACCTTGACCTCATCCAGCGCCACCAGCAGCAGGCGGCCATTGCCGGACAGGCAGGCCGCATGCGTGGCCTCGTCGCCGATCGGCGCCGGCGGCAGCGGGGCATCGCCGTCGTCCAGCGTCAGGAACGACTTGCCGCCCTTCTGCCGGCCGGTCATGTCGGCCACCGTGGTCAGGAAGCCGTTGCCGCCGGCGGTGGCGATCAGCATGCGCTGGCTGGCGCTGCCGGCAAAGGTGTGTGCCACCTGGCTGCCGGACTGCAACTCGATCAGCGTGGTGATGGGCACCCCGTCGCCGCGCCCGCCCGGCAGGCTGGAGACCGGCACGGAATAGACCCGGCCATTGGTGCCGAACACCAGCAGCACGTCGACGGTGCGGCAGTCAAAGGTGTTGTAGAGCGCATCGCCCGCCTTGAAGGTGAACTGCTGCGGATCGTGGCCATGGCCCTGGCGCGTGCGCACCCAGCCCTTCTGCGACATGATCACCGTCACCGGCTCGTCGATCACGCGCACTTCGGCCGCGGCGCGGCGTTCTTCCTGGATCAGCGTGCGGCGCGGATCCTTGTCTTCCGGGCTGTACTGCCTGGCGTCGGTCTCGATCTCCTTGATGATGCGGCGGCGCATCATGGTCTCGGACTTGAGCAGCACGTCCAGGTCGGCCTGCTCTTCGCGCAGGTCCTTCAGTTCCTTCTCGATCTTGATCGCTTCCAGCCGCGCCAGCTGGCGCAGGCGGATTTCCAGGATGTCCTCGGCCTGGCGGTCGGTCAGCTCGAAGGCTTCGATCAGCGCGGGCTTGGGCTCGTCGCTCTCGCGGATGATGCGGATCACCTCGTCGATATTGAGCAGCACCAGCATCCGGCCTTCGAGAATGTGGATGCGGTCCTCGACCTTGCCCAGGCGATGGCGCGTGCGGCGCGTGACCGTGTCGAAGCGGAACGCGATCCACTCGCCCAGGATCTCGCGCAGGCCCTTCTGGCGCGGGCGGCCATCGGTGCCGATCATCACCAGGTTGATCGGCGCGCCCGACTCCAGGCTGGTATGCGCCAGCAGCGCCTGGATGAACTCTTGCTGGTCGATGTTCTTGCTCTTGGGCTCGAACACCAGCCGCACCGGCGCGTCCTTGCCGGATTCGTCGCGAACCGCGTCCAGCACCGCCAGCACGGTGGCCTTGAGCTGCTGCTGGTCCGGCGTCAGCGCCTTCTTGCCGGCCTTGATCTTGGGATTGGTGATTTCCTCGATTTCTTCCAGCACCTTCTGCGCGGAAGTATTCGGCGGCAGTTCGTTCACCACCATCTGCCACTGGCCTCGCGCCATTTCCTCGATGGTCCAGCGCGCGCGCACCTTCAGGCTGCCGCGGCCGTTCTCGTAGATCTGGGCAATGTCCGCCGCCGGCGAAATGATCTGGCCGCCGCCGGGATAGTCCGGGCCCGGCATCAGCGCCAGCAGCTCGGCCAGCGAGATATTCGGGTTGCGGATCATCGCCACGGTGGCCGCGGCGACCTCGCGCAGGTTGTGCGGCGGGATCTCGGTGGCCATGCCCACCGCGATGCCGGAGGCGCCGTTGAGCAGCACGAACGGCAGCCGCGCCGGCAGCAGCTTCGGCTCCTGCATCGAGCCGTCGTAGTTGGGGACGAAGTCGACCGTGCCCTGGTCGATCTCGTCGAGCAGCAGCCGCGAGATCGGCGTCAGGCGCGCTTCGGTGTACCGCATCGCCGCGGCGCCGTCGCCGTCGCGCGAGCCGAAGTTGCCCTGGCCGTCGATCAGCGGGTAGCGCAGCGAGAAGTCCTGCGCCAGGCGCACCAGCGCGTCATAGGCGGACTGGTCGCCGTGCGGGTGGAACTTGCCCAGCACGTCGCCGACCACGCGCGCGGACTTGACCGGCTTGGCATCGGCGCGCAGGCCCATCTCGTGCATCGCGAACAGGATGCGGCGCTGCACCGGCTTCTGGCCGTCGGCCACTTCCGGCAGCGCGCGGCCCTTGACCACGCTGACGGCGTAGTCAAGGTAGGCGCGCTCGGCGTAGCGGGCCAGCGTCAGCGAATCGGCCGGCTCTTCAGGTTGAAACGTGATGTCTTGTTGTTCCATGGATAGGCAAGAATTCGGCGCGCCATATTGCAGCAGCGCGCCGGGTTGCTTGTGGTTCGGTCATGCCGGTCAGGGCATATTGCGCCGCCCGCCGATCACCATCTTTACGCGCGGCCCGTCGGCAATGGCACTGGCGCGCATGGGCCCCGCGCCCTGGGCGGGCTGGTAGAACCGGTAGAACTGCAGGACCGTGCTGACATACTGCCGCGTCTCGGGGTACGGCGGAATCCGGTTGTTGTAACGCTGCACCGCACCTTCGCCCGCGTTATACGCCGCCAGCACCAGTTCCAGGTTGTTCGGGAACAGCTGCATCAGCCAGCGCAGGTAGCGCACGCCAGCCGTGATGTTGGTGCGCGGGTCGGCCAGCTTCTGTTCGACCGTGCGGCGCTGGTCGGCGCTGACGCCGAAGCGCGCGCCGGTGTCGGGAATCACCTGCATCAGCCCGATCGCACCCTTTGGCGAGACCGCACCCGGGTTGAAACCCGACTCGACCGCCATCACCGCCTTGACCAGCGCGGGATCGACGTCCTGCCTGCTGGCGATCTGGTGGATCAGCGGCTCGACGGTCTTGATATTGGGATGGTTGACGACGTACCGGTAGAGCTTGTGCTGTTCGAGGTCGATATCGTCAGCGCCGTCCGCGCCGGCTGGCGCCCTGCCGCGCTGGATCGCTGCCAGCCGCGCGCTGTCGAGCTTGCCGCCGTCCTTCATGAACAGCTTGTAGCGCGAGTCGAGCTTCTGGTCGGCAAAGTGCGCGATGCCGTCGGCATCGATATAGCCCCACAGCTCGGCATGGGCCGCCGGCGCGCAGGCGAGCCCGGCCAGCGCCAGCACGGCGGCTGCCGTCCTGCGCCATGGATTGCCGGGGGGTCTCGTCGTCATCGTGCGTTCCTGCTGGTCTGCGGACTGGGGGATTATCCCCCCAATCGCGGGCCGGCGCTCCAGTGGTCAGATATCGGCCTCGACCTCGTTGCCCTTCTCTTCCAGCCAGCTGCGGCGCTGCGCGGCCTCGCCCTTGCCCATGAGCATGTTCATCATCTCCACGGTCTGCGGCAGGTCGTATTCGCCCAGCGTCACGGGCAGCAAGCGGCGCGTGTCGGGGTTCATGGTGGTTTCCCACAGCTGCTCGGCGCTCATTTCGCCCAGGCCCTTGAAGCGCGAGATCTGCCAGCTGCCATCCTTGACGCCGTCCTTGACCAGCTTGTCCTGGATGGCCACCAGCTCGCCTTCATCCAGCGCGTACAGCTTCTGCGCCGGCTTCTTGCCGCGCGCGGGAGCATCGACGCGGAACAGCGGCGGGCGCGCCACATAGACGTTGCCGGCCTCGATGAGCTTGGGGAAGTGGCGGAAGAACAGCGTCAGCAGCAGCACCTGGATATGCGCGCCGTCCACGTCCGCGTCCGACAGGATGCTGATCTTGCCGTAGCGCAGGTTGGACAGGTCGGGCTCGTCGTTGGCGCCGTGCGGATCCACGCCGATCGCCACCGCGATGTCGTGCACCTCGTTGTTGGCGAACAGCCGGTCGCGCTCGGTCTCCCAGGTGTTGAGCACCTTGCCGCGCAGCGGCAGGATGGCCTGGAATTCCTTGTCGCGGCCCATCTTGGCCGAGCCGCCGGCGGAATCGCCCTCGACCAGGAACAGCTCGTTGCGGGTCACGTCGGTGGATTCGCAGTCGGTCAGCTTGCCGGGCAGCACGGCCACGCCGGAGCCCTTCTTCTTCTCGACCTTCTGCGCCGCGCGCGTGCGCGCCTGCGCCTGGCGGATCACCAGCTCGGCCAGCTTCTTGCCGTACTCGACATGGTGGTTCAGCCACAGCTCCAGCGCCGGGCGGCTGAAGGTGGAGACCAGCCGCACCGCGTCGCGGCTGTTCAGGCGTTCCTTGATCTGGCCCTGGAACTGCGGGTCGAGCACCTTGGCCGAGAGCACGAACGAGGCGCGCGCGAACACGTCTTCGCTCATCAGCTTGACGCCCTTGGGCTGCAGCGCGTGCATCTCGATAAAGCTCTTGACCGCCTGGAACAGGCCTTCGCGCAGGCCGGACTCGTGCGTGCCGCCGGCCGGCGTGGGGATCAGGTTGACGTAGGACTCGCGCACCGGCGCGCCGTCCTCGGTCCAGGCCACCACCCATGAGGCGCCTTCGCCGTCGGCAAAGCCTTCCTCGCCGGGGTTGGCGTCGGGATCGGCGAAATGCTCGCCCTCGAACATCGGTATCACCAGCTCCGAGCCGCTGCCTTGCGCCAGCGCTTCGACCAGGTAGCCCTTCAGGCCCTGGTCGTACTGCCAGGTCTGGGTTTCGCCGCTCTTCTCGAGCACCAGCGTCACCTTGACGCCCGGCAGCAGCACGGCCTTGCTGCGCAGCAGCCGCTGCAACTCGGCCTGCGGGATCGCGGCCGAATCGAAATACCTGGCGTCCGGCCACACCTGCACGCGCGTGCCGTTCTTCTTCTCGCCGCGCTCGAGCTTGCGCGAGGCCAGCGGCGAGGTCACGTCGCCGCCGGAGAACGTCAGCGTCGAGTTCATGCCGTCGCGCCAGACGGTCACGTCCAGCTGCGTCGACAGCGCGTTGGTCACCGACACGCCCACGCCGTGCAGGCCGCCCGAGAAGGCATAGGCGCCGCCCTTGCCCTTGTCGAACTTGCCGCCGGCGTGCAGCCGGGTAAAGACGATCTCGACCACCGGCACGCCTTCTTCCGGGTGGATGCCCACCGGGATGCCGCGGCCGTCGTCCTCCACGCTGACGCTGCCGTCGCGGTGCAGGGTCACCAGGATCTCGGAGCCGTGGCCGCCCAGGGCCTCGTCCGAGGCGTTGTCGATCACCTCCTGCACGATATGCAGGGGGTTGTCGGTCCGGGTGTACATGCCGGGGCGCTGCTTGACCGGCTCCAGGCCCTTCAGGACCCGGATGGAAGATTCGCTGTACTGACTGGTTTTGCTCGCCATGGAGTCGCTACGAAAGTGGATGTCCCGGCTGCCGCGGGCGTACAACTGTGCACGCGCCGGGGCACCGGGCACTGCATTGTAATGGATGCGCGGGGCGGTATTCCCGCTGAAAAACGCTTGCGGCTGCCGCCGGGGCCCGCGCCGCATTTGCCGCGGCGCCGCCACTTTCTGCCGCGCCGCCGGCATCAAGCGGGTGGCGTACGCGTTTTCCGCGTCCGGGGTAAACTCGCCACCACCCCGCCCACG
This sequence comes from Cupriavidus sp. IK-TO18, assembly GCF_015549295.1. Classification (NCBI taxonomy): domain Bacteria; kingdom Pseudomonadati; phylum Pseudomonadota; class Betaproteobacteria; order Burkholderiales; family Burkholderiaceae; genus Cupriavidus; species Cupriavidus sp. IK-TO18. The sequence goes on along the minus strand of NZ_JADGMP010000044.1, from coordinate 1,834 downwards.
GCAAGCCAGATTGCCGTCCCGGCACGGTTCACAACAAGCACAGACAATCCATGCCGGCGCCGCGCCACCGCGCGGCCAGCCGCACACCGAGCCAAGACATGCAAAACCGACAACTTTCCCTGACCACCGTGCTGGTGTGCGGGGGCCTGCTCGTCACGCTATCGATGGGCATCCGCCACGGCTTCGGCCTGTTCAACCTGCCGATCACGCAGGCGCACGGCTGGAACCGCGAGACCTTCGCCTTCGCGCTGGCACTGCAGAACCTGATGTGGGGCGCCAGCCAGCCCTTCGCCGGCGCGCTGGCCGACAAGTTCGGCGCGCTGCGCATCATGCTGGTCGGCGTGGCGCTGTATGTGGCGGGCCTGGTGGTGATGGCGCTGGCGACCAGCGGCACGGCCTTTGCCACCGGCGCCGGGGTGATGATCGGTATCGCCCAGTCCGGCACCACCTACAGCATCGTCTACGGCGTGATCGGCCGCGTGGCCAGCCCCGAGAAGCGCGTGTGGGCGATGGGCATCGCCGCCGCGGCGGGATCGTTCGGGCAGTTCCTGATGATCCCGGTGGAGCAGGGGCTGATTTCCGGCCTGGGCTGGCAGAACGCGCTCTATGTGATGGCGCTGATGGCCTGCGTGATGCTCCCGCTGGCGCTGACCCTGCGCGAACCGAGCGAGATGGCGCACGGCGCCGGCCAGCACCAGACCATCGGCCAGGCGATCCGCGAGGCCTTCGGCAACCGCAACTACCAGCTGCTGACGCTGGGCTACTTCGTGTGTGGCTTCCAGGTGGTGTTTATCGGCGTGCACCTTGCGCCGTACCTGAAGGACCAGGGCCTGACCGACCCGAAGGTGGCCGTCGTGGCGCTGGCGCTGATCGGTCTGTTCAATGTGTTCGGCACCTATACCGCCGGCGCCATGGGCCAGCGGCTGCCCAAGCGCTACCTGCTCGCGTTTATCTACCTGGCGCGCGCCGTGGTGATCGCCGGCTACCTGCTGTTGCCGCTGACGGTGGCGAGCACCTGGGTATTCGCGGCGCTGATGGGGTTCCTGTGGCTGTCGACGGTGCCGCTGACCAACGGCATCATCGCGCAGGTGTTCGGGGTGAAGTACCTGTCGATGCTGTCGGGGGTGGTGTTTTTCTCGCACCAGATCGGCAGCTTCCTTGGGGCGTGGCTGGGGGGCTATCTCTATGACCGTACCGGTGGGTACAACACGGTGTGGCTGATTTCGATCGGGCTGGGAGTGCTGGCGGCGCTGGTTAACCTGCCGATTCGCGAGCAGGCGCTGGTGCGTGGTCAGCCGGTGGCGGCGTGATGGTTGCGGGCCGCGCGCGCATGGCGAAGGCAGCCGGGCTGGCGGTGCTGGGCGGGGTGCTGGCGCTTGGCTTCGTGGGGTATCTGCGGCCTTCGTTTGTGGTTGATCTGACGAATATGGTGCTGGCTTGGTGCGGGTGAGGTTGGGCAGGCCCGTGGAATCGCCGCTTTCGCTGTTTGTGACAAGCTGTCGGCCGTTGAAGCGTTGCTGTCGCTGCTTATGACATGCTGTCGGCCGTTGAACCGCCTGGTTCCGCCCTGCTGGGCGGGTCACTTTTTGTCCGAGCGACAAAAAGTAACCAAAAAACGCGTCGCCTGAGCGGCTGGCTATCAATTTGGCGGCGTGGGTGGGTCGGGCGGTGGTGATTTCCGTTCGATGTGGCTGGTGGCTCAAACCTGCTACGCCAGGTGAGTTTGGGATAGTGGCTGCGTCGACCCACTATTGGACGATCCCCATGCCGGGCGCAGGCCGCCTGCTGCCGGCGTCAACGCGGGGACGCCTACGGCTGCGCTGCGCGCGCTCAG
>NZ_JADGMP010000043.1:0-11565 GCF_015549295.1 Cupriavidus sp. IK-TO18 | reverse complement strand
ACACTGGTGGTGCGCAACGACGCGTACTGGAAGCCCGGGAAGCCTTACCTCGACGAGATTGAACTCATCGGCATTGCCGACGACAGTGCGCGGCTCAATGCGCTGTTGTCCGGCGGCATGGACCTGGTGGCGATGGTCAACCCGCGTTCTGTGTCCAGGGTCAAGGGCACCCCCGGCTACGCCATCATGACGACGCAATCGGGCCAGTACTCCGACCTGATCATGCGCAAGGACGTGGGGCCGGGCACGAACCCTGACTTTATCCTGGGGATGAAGTACTTGCTGGACCGCCAGCAGATGAAGCAAGCGATCGCGCTTGGCAATGCGGTGGTTGCCAACGACCAGCCCATCGACCCCACCAACCGCTTCTATTTCAAGGATCTGCCGCAGAGGCCGTTCGATCCCGAGAAGGCGAAGTTCCACCTGCGCAAAGCCGGCGTGTCCGGCAAGGTACAAGTGGTGACGTCTCCTGCAGCCCTGTATTCGGTGGAAACCGCACTGGTGTTGCAGCAAGCCGCGCAGCGTGTCGGCGTGGAACTCGACATCAAGCGCATGCCGGTCGACGGCTACTGGTCGAACCATTGGCTCAATAGTCATGTGGGCTTCGGCAACGTGAACCCGCGGCCCAGCGCCGACACCATCTTCACGCAGTTCTTCAAATCGGATGCGCCGTGGAACGAGTCGCGCTGGAAGAACCCGAAATTCGACCAGTTGTTGGTTGCGGCGCGCGGAGAGACCGACTTCGCAAAGCGCAAGCAGATGTATGCCGACATGCAGACGATGGTGCACGAGGAGGCTGGCATTGGCATCCCGTTGTTCCTGTCGAGCATCGACGCCCATACGACCAAGCTCAAGGGCCTGTCGCCCATTCCGCTGGGGGGGCTGATGGGCTATATGTTCGCCGAGAACGTGTGGATCGATGCGTGATCCTTACCCAGGGAGCGCCGCGTCATCCGGCCGCCGAGTCGTGCCTCAAATGATCGCGGCGGTCTCGCTACCGCACGCTCCCTGTGTGAAGCAGACCGCGCTGTAGTTTGCCCTTCTTAACGACAACCGCTCTTAGACCGGAGACGCCCTACATGAGCACATTCATTTACAAAGCAGATCCGGCGCGAGGCCAGGAGTGGGCCAAGGTTTTTGCGCGCGAGCGGGCGGATGTTGATTTCCGCATCTGGCCCGATATTGGCGATCCCGCGCAGGTGCGGTACCTGGCGGCGTGGGAGCCGCCCGAGGATATCGCACAGCGCTTTCCCAACCTCCAGGTGGTGTTCTCAACGGGCGCGGGCGTTGACCAGTTCAATCTGAAGTCAGTGCCGGAACATATGCCGCTGGTGAGGATGATCGAGCCAGGTATCGTGGAGGGCATGGTGGAGTATGCGGTGTTCTCGGTGCTGGCGCTCCACCGCGACATGCCGGCATATCGGCGGCAACAGGCGCAGTCGAACTGGAGTCCCATCCAGGTGCGACTGGCGCAAGAGCGGCGTGTCGGAGTGCTGGGACTAGGCTCTCTGGGGCAGGCAGTGCTGGCGCGCCTGCGCTCGTTTGGCTTCGACTGTGCGGGATGGTCGCGATCGCAACGCAGCATCGACGGGGTGACGTGCTACGCCGGTCAGGCGGAACTCAACGCATTCCTCGCACGTACCGATATCCTCTTGTGCCTGCTGCCGCTAACAGACGAAACGCGCGGCATGCTGGACGCCCGCCTGTTCAACGCCTTGCCGCGGGGTGCCGGCCTGGTGCACGCTGGGCGGGGCCAGCAACTTAACCACGCGGATCTGCTGGCCGCGCTGGATTCCGGGCAAATCGGCGACGCCATTCTCGATGTCACACATCCCGAACCGCTGCCCGCGGACAACCCATTGTGGCGGCACCCGAGGGTATGGATCACGCCCCACATTGCAAGCATGACCCGACCGGATACTGCTGCCATCGCTGTGCTGGACAATATGCGCCGCCATGAAAACGGCGAGCCGGTCATCGGGCTTGTCGATCGGGCAAAGGGATACTGACGCTTCGCAAAGCGCTTCGGATATCGGGCGATTGTTCGTGCTTTAGTTTGAGCCGGGTAAATCTTCTGTCCGCTATGAATGCAAAGGCAACCGCGGTGATTGCCGATGACCATCCAGTCGTGCTGGCGGGGCTCGTGCCATACCTCGAACGCCATGGCATCGCAGTTATCGCGGTCGCAAACAGTGCAGCGGGATTGCTCGCCGTACTGAAGCATCACGCAAGCCAACCGCCAGAGATCATCATCACAGGATATGACTATGGCGGGGAAGCTGACGGCATGCGCCTGGTGGAGCGTATCCGCCGTATGTCACCGCAGGCGAGGATCGTAGTCTTCTGGGGCGGGCGCTCGAATGGTGTGGTTCGGCAATTGCTGGCGAGAGGCGCCGACGCGTTTGTCGCAAAATCGACTGACCTTCAGTGCATGGCGGATGCATGCCGTGCCGTGCTGTCCGGCGAAAAATATCTGGACCCTGCCACTCAGGCATTGCTGGCGGGGTCTTCCTCCCAGGACGCCGAGCCATCCGCTGATCGTCTCACGCCGCGCGAACAGGAGGTGATTCGCCTGCTTGGACGCGGCTTGCCGCTGCAAGATATTGCACGACAGTTTAATCGCAGCGTAAAGACCATCAGCGTTCAGAAGTGTTCCGCAATGAACAAGCTCGGTTTGCGAAACGAGATCGAACTTGCGTTGTACCTGGTGATGCAGGCTGGCCGGTAAACGCCAATAACAAAAATCTCACCCATCCCGGATGCAGATCAGACGTCAATAAAGAATAGGCGGACGCCTAAAAATAGAAATCCGTTGCATTGACGACACCATGAAGGATGCGAATTGTTAATTAAAGAAATATCAATGCAGAATCGCTTCGCCCGGTGCATCTCATGTGATGGGTATATCAAATCAATCGGAGGAGAAAAGTTCATGAAGTACAGAATGTTGGTCATGTCAGCTGCGTGGCTGGTGGGTTCCGGCGCGTACGCCCAGTCGAACGTCACGCTGTATGGGGTCGCTGATGTGGGATTCGAGTACCTGAACCACGCCGTAGCGTCAAATGGCACCGTTGCCGCCGGCGCAGCGGGTCACAATCTATGGGCCATTCAGTCGGGCAACCAGTCGGGGTCGCGTTGGGGGGTGCGTGGCGTCGAAGATCTGGGCGGCGGACTGAAGAGCATTTTCCTGTTGGAAAGCGGGTTCAACATCGATACCGGTACCTCGGCGCAGGGCGGTCGCTTGTTCGGACGCGGCGCGTACGTCGGCCTGCAGACCGGGTGGGGTCAGGTTACGTTCGGACGGCACACTACGCCCTTCTTCGACTTCGGCGTTACCTACGACCCGATGGCCATCGCCAGCCGGTACTCGGTTGGCGCACAGGACCCGTACATGGGCGGAGCGCGCGCCGACAACTCGGTCAAGTACATGGGCAAGTTCGGCGGACTAAGCCTGAGCGGCCTGTATAGCTTCAATAGCAACAACCAGGAAGTCGCGGGGAATTTCACCAACGGACGTTCGTATTCGGCCTCGGCAAGCTATGCCGCCGGGCCGTTCGCCTTCGGTGCCATCTATGACCAGTCGAACCGTTCGGCAGCCACCGCGCTGTCGACCAACAGCCTGATCCGGCGCGCGGCAGCGGCGGCGACCTACTCGGTGGGTTCGGCCAAGGTCTATGCAGGGTATCGGTATGCGCACGCGTTCAACGGTGCCGTCCTGCCGGGCGTTGCCCTCGCCAACACGGTGTCGAACCTCGCCTGGCTTGGCGCTGCCTACCAGGTTACGCCCGCATTGTCTGTGGCTGGCTCTGCCTACTACCAGAATCTGCGAGAGTCGAATGCCGGCAATCCATGGCAGTTCGTGGCGCTGGTCGACTATGCACTATCGAAGCGAACCGACGTCTACAGCACGGTTTCGTACGCGCTGAACCGCGGCAAGTCGAACCTCGGCGTGAATGGGTTCAATGACCAGCTGGGCGTCAGCAGCGAAGCTGTGCGTCCCGGTACCAACCAGTTTGGCGCCGTTGTCGGCATTCGCCACAAGTTCTAAACCCGCCGTGGTGCCCGGATCGGAAGGGAATCCGGGCCCCGCTCGTGAGCAGACCGCTGCGAGTTCACAGTAGATTCGGGCCTGACTCGCAGCACCCACGCTCTCATCGTCCACAGGAATTGCCAATGTCTGATATTGCACCCCTGCAACAGCAATTCGAGCTCGTCAATCCGCCTGCCCAGTTCGTGGATCAAGCGAACATTGCGGGCATGGCGGCCTATCAGGCCCTCTGCGCGGCCGCAGAGGCAGACTATGAAGGCTTCTGGGCTCGGCACGCACGCGATTGCATCAGCTGGCACAAGCCGTTCACCAGGACGCTGAACGAGGATCATGCGCCGTTCTACCGCTGGTTCGAGGACGGGCAGCTCAACGTTTCGTACAACTGCCTGGACCGCAACCTGCAGCTGGGCAACGCGGACAAGACGGCGATCGTGTTTGAGGCCGACGACGGACTGGTCACGCGGATCACGTATGCGCAACTGCATGCGAAGGTCTGCCAGCTGGCCAACGGCTTGCGTGCCATGGGGGTCGCCAAAGGCGACCGGGTCGTCATTTACATGCCAATGTCCATCGAGGGCATTGCCGCGATGCAGGCGTGCGCGCGCATCGGAGCGGTGCATTCCGTCGTCTTCGCCGGATTCTCCGCGAAGTCGCTGCGCGAGCGGATCATCGATGCCGGCGCGGTGGCCGTGATCACCGCCGACGAGCAGGTGCGAGGCGGCAAGTCCCTGCCGCTGAAGTCCATTGTCGATGAAGCGCTCGCGCCCGGCAGTTGCGAAACGGTGAGGCACGTTGTCGTTCACCGGCGTACTGGTGCCAGCATTCCGCTGGTTGCGGGACGCGACCTATGGCTGGATGCGGTGATGGCCGCCCAGCCCGCAGCCTGCGAACCGGAGTGGGTCGGGGCCGAGCATCCGCTGTTCATCTTGTATACCTCTGGCTCCACCGGCAAGCCCAAGGGAGTACAGCATGCATCCGGTGGCTACCTGTTGTGGGCGGCGTTGACGATGAAGTGGACCTTCGACATCAAGCCTCACGACATATTCTGGTGTACGGCGGACATCGGCTGGGTGACCGGCCATACTTACATCGCCTACGGCCCTCTCGCCGCAGGAGCAACCCAGATTGTGTTCGAAGGGGTACCAACCTATCCCAACGCCGGCCGCTTCTGGGACATGGTGCGCAAGCATCAGGCAACGATCTTCTATACGGCACCGACGGCAATCCGTTCCCTGATCAAGGCCAGCGGCAAGGACCCGGCAGTACACCCGGGGCGATACGACCTGTCCAGTCTGCGCCTGCTCGGCTCGGTGGGGGAGCCCATCGATCCGGACACCTGGCGGTGGTACCACCAGAACGTCGGCAACGGGAGCTGTCCGATCGTGGACACCTTCTGGCAAACGGAAACGGGTGGACATATGATCAGCCCGATGCCGGGCGCAATGCCATTGCAACCCGGCTCATGCACGTTGCCGTTGCCAGGGATCATGGCCGCGGTGGTGGATGAGACCGGCAACGAACTGCCGCACGGGCAAGGCGGAATTCTGGTCATCAAGCGGCCCTGGCCATCCATGATCCGGACGATCTGGGGTGACGCTGACCGGTTCTGGAAAAGCTACTTCCCGGCAGAGCTGGGAGGAAAGCTGTATCTGGCCGGCGACGGGGCGGTGCGCCATGACAAGACCGGCTACTTCACGATTACCGGTCGCATCGATGATGTGCTGAATGTATCCGGCCATCGCATGGGCACCATGGAAATCGAGTCGGTGCTGGCGGCCCACTGCGACGTGGCCGAGGCCGCGGTGGTGGGCAAGCCGGATGACACCACCGGCGAAGCGGTGTGCGCGTTCGTGGTCCTGAAGGGCGCACGCCCGCAGGGGGAGGAAGCAGCGCAGTTCGCGAAGGTGTTGCGCGAGTGGGTTGCGCGCGAGATCAGCCCGATCGCCAAGCCAAAGGAGATCCGCTTTGCCGACAACCTGCCCAAGACCCGCTCCGGCAAGGTCATGCGCCGTCTGCTGCGAGGCATCGCGAAAGGGGAGCAGATCACGCAGGACCTCTCCACCCTGGAGGATCCCTCGATCCTGGTTCAACTCAGGCAAGCACAGTAAGTCAGCGTAACCGGCCGGCACGCGACGTATCCCTGCTTCAAGAGGCGGCCGGCCGCCGCGCGATGGCCCGCGGATCCCATGCGTGACGTACCGGAAACGGTATCGAGCCCGCATGGTTGAAAACCGGCAGGAACCTGCAACAAATATCGGAAGGCAAATGAACGCGGAGAAAGGAGGGAATCCCGGGCGGGATACGGGGGGCGGCAATGTTCCCCCAATGTCCCCGAAAAGACGATGGGCGGCAATGCAGCAACGCTACCCGTCGCTGGGCGAGTTCGGCTATATCAGCATGATGCTCAGTTCATCCATGCATCCCCGGACGCAGCATCGGGTGTTGGACTGCATTGAGGAACAGCGTGTATGGGAGTGGAGGGACCCGCCCGGGATCGGCGTCACGCGCTTCGGGCGCTTCGAGCATGCGTGTTGTGTAACGTTTGCGCGCCGGGGCCAGTCCGCGATGTACTACGTCAGCCAGGATGAACGCTATCGCATGGAAGCAGCGCCGGCGTTCGTGTCCGAGTTCAATGCCGAGGCTGCATAAGCGCGCATGGACTGGCGCGGCAAGATTCAACAGCGACCGCCGCGCAAGCCGGCGGTCGCTATATGAGAGATCGCATGAAAATCTCCGGATAGCTGCTGGTGTGCTGACTTAGCAGAGCGCCTGGCTAATGATCGCAAACTGCTGCAGCGTGCTATCCGTCTGCGGTACATCGTGGCGTGCCATGGCCACTACCGTGTCAACCTGAAGTAGTCCTGCCTCCGCTAGCCAACCTTGCAGGCCGCTCGTGCCGGTGACGTCAATGCGCACGAAGGAGCCGGCGTAGGCTCCGCACCAATAGGCGATCAGGGCTTTCGCGTGATCCGTGTCAGACGCTACCACCGGCCCGATCGCATGGCCGCGTCCGAAGCGGCGCATGATGGAGAATCCGGCGACCTTGCCATGGCGCTCAAGCACGACTGTCTCGCCAGCGGCGAGCAATGCCCTGAGGACCTCGTCGCGAGACATGCCAGTGGCGCGGTTTCCCAGCGCAATGATGGCCTCGGTATCGCCGGGGACGTACGGGCGCAGTGCTTCGCCTGGAAAGGACGGGGCGTTAGCGACGGCATTCAACGTTCCCTGGTGCTGGTGGATCGTGCCGGTCGCGATAAAGCCGAGCTGCTCGTACAGGGGCTGGCCGGCAGGCGTTGCGTTCAGCAGTGTGCAACGTTCCCCCAGGGCTTCCAGCACCAGTTTCATCAACGCTTTGCCGATGCCTTTACCCTGGTGCGCCGGGGACACGATAATCATCCCGAGCGACGCCTGCTGTCCTTGTTTCCAGCACAGCCCGGTGCCGATCACCGCACCGGCCTCTTCGGCGACGAAGCCAGTGCCAAGGCCGAGGACAAAGCTCCAGTCCTCGAGGCGATGTGGCCAGCGCATAGTCTGCGACAGCTCATAGGCTGCAGGCAGGTCCTTCTCGCTCATCGCGCGATAGGTTACTGGAACAACGGTAGCTTGGCTTGGCATGATGTCTTCCTTTCTGGCACATTGAACCGGCCGCCGTGACTTGCTACGGGCGCCATTGGCAGCATTGCCTGGCATCGTCGCGTCGGGCGGGTCTGGCGACTCAGGTAATCTTGCCATAGCTTTGGGGCCGCTTTGCGGCCTGGCAGAGATTCCGCACGATCATCTGGCTGCCGTGGCGTAACGAGGGTCTTATGCGGTTAAGCCGGAGGCAGACCGCATGAATTGCTAAGCCCATGGGCGTACCGTTGGCTTACGGTCGGCAGGTGCATCAGCGAGTACCGCGCGGTCGGCGTCCCCATAATGGGCGCATGCGAGGCTTGCAGCAACATATGCCGCCGTGCGTGGCGAATGCCATAGATTCTTTCCTTAAACCCGACCCAAACACGATACGCCGGAAATCCGGTAGTGGTCTAATCCTACTCGGGTTGCAGGAACGAGCGACGACGCTTTCATGGTGCTCTGACCGTGCCTGGCCACCAATTTCTTCATTCCGAGACCCTGCGCGGACAGGCTATGCAGCGCAATCTCATTGATCGCGGGAACAAGTCATGTCGAGTTTGCAGCAGCGCGCCACCCCGGCGACTTTTGTCGATCTGCGCGAGTTTGCGCGGGACCATACCCGGGGCATCCCGGTCACCGCGCGGGATGGCGAAGATGCATTCCTGTCCAGCCGCCGGCTTCTCGACTTGCCGCCCGGGCCCGTCACGGTAGGGAAGATCGCGCTCGATGCTGGTGCGGGAGCCGTTGCTAACCTGCAGGCGGACGAGTTCATCATCGTCAGCGATGGCAGCCTGACGTTGACGCAGATGGGCCAAACGGTCGCCCTCGGTTCCGGCAACAGTGCCGTCATACTGCGCGATGCGGGGTTTGCGTGGCGTGCCGAAGCGCCTGTCACCATTATTTTCATGCGCTACAACCACAGCGTCATTGGCTCGCGCGCACTGGTGCCAATCGCGCAGGCGCCGGAACTGCAACAATCCGGCACGCCACCGGCCGAGTTTCTGCTTACGCCGACGCCGGTTTGCCGCAACCATACCGATTATCGCTCCGAGGACGGGCAATTTGTCTGCGGCACCTGGGATTCGACGCCTTACCACCGCCGTGCAATGCCGTATATCCATTACGAACTGATGCACCTGTTGGCCGGCAGTGTGACGTTCCAGGACGAGACTGGCCGCAGCGGCACATTTTCCGAGGGCGATATTTTCCTGGTCGAACAGCATGCGCAATGCAGTTGGGAAAGCCGGGAGCATGTAGCGAAGGTTTATGCCATCTTCCGTCCGTCCTAGCAATCGATTTCCAGTCCGTTTTTCTTCAGCGGTCCCTGCTTCACTGTGAGGCGTTTGCCCGCAGGCTGCCATGCCTGTGGGCCTTTTTTAAAGCGGCGCTACGCGATGCTTTGCGGCACAGCGCTGGGGGCTGGGGGCGCTGTCGCACGTCGAAAGAGCGTCTCAGCGACAGATCGGAAACGATGGCTCTGGCAAACAGTCGTGCCGAAAGCAAGGGGCTAGGGAAATCGATTTGTCGACGCTGCCGGTTCGCAATCAGCTTGCAAGCGCGGCGCGCACGTCTGCTGCTGCAAGCACGTCATCCAGCGTCTTCTTCACGCGTGCGAACATCAGCTCGAACTCGGCCTCGGTATATGTCAGTGCGGGGGCAAAGCCCAGGATATTGTCGGCGAAGGCCCGGAACACAATGCCGTTGCGGTAGGCTGTCGCCGCGATCCGCTCGGCCAGGCGCAGCGAAGGGTCGAAGCCGCGCTTGCTGTCCTTGTCGCTTACGAGCTCCAACGCGCCGAGCAGGCCGCGATGGCGCGAGTCACCCACCAGCGGATGGCTGCGCAACGCATCCAGGCCCGCGGCAAACGGCACTGCGCCCCGCTGACCATTGGCCAGGATGCCGCCTTCCTCATACAGGCGCAGCACCTCCAGGGCCACCGCGGCGCTGACCGGATGAGCGGAGTATGTCGCGCCATGGCCAACTGGCGACCCATCGGGAGCGCCGTCGGCAATGCCGGCATACAGTTGCTCGGATATCATCGTCGCGCCCATGGGCACATAGCCGGCGGTGAGGCCCTTTGCGAGTGTCATGATGTCGGGGACAACCTCTTCAGCCTCGCAGGCGAACATAGGGCCGGTGCGCCCGAAGCCCGTAATGACTTCGTCGACGACAAAAAGGATGTCCAGCTCGCGCGCCGCGTCACGCATGGCCTTGAGCCAGCCCCTGGGCGGCACAATCACTCCACCCGAGCCCTGCACGGGTTCACAGAAGAAGGCGGCCACATTGTCCGCGCCGAGCGCCGCGACCTTGTTGCGCAACGCTGCCACCGAGGCGTCGATGATTCCCTGGGCATCGTCAGGGTCGCTGGCGCGATAGGGATTGGGAGAGGGAATGTAGTGCTGCGTTGGCAGGGGCAGGTCGAAGCCGCGGTGGAAGGCAGGCAAGGCGGTCAGTCCGGCACCGGTGGAAGAAGAGCCGTGATAGCCGCGCTCCAGCGCGATGAAATGCTTCTTCGTTGGCCGCCCGGTGGCATTGAAGTATTGCGTAATGAAGCGCACAGCCGTATCAACCGCTTCGGAGCCACCCAGGGTGAGATAGACGTGGTTCAATGAGCCGGGCGTGAGTTGCACAAGCTTCTCGGCGAGGCGGATGGCAGGCTCGCTGCTGAAGTGAAAGTAACCGGTCGCATAGGGCAGGCGGCGCATCTGCTCGGCGGCGGCCTGCACCACGCTTTCCTGTCCATAGCCGATATTGACGCACCAAAGGCCGGCGAACGCGTCGAGGACTTCATTGCCGTTGGCATCCGTCAACCACGCGCCGCGGCCGGAAGCCAGTACGGTAGGACCGCGCTGCTCGTGGAGGCGCCACGGCGAGACGGGATGGATCAGATGCGCGCGGTCCGCGGCGTCAAGCGAAGCGAGTTGGGGCAGGTCATTGATCAGGGTCATCGCGGTGTCCTTCGCATCCATTCGTAGCGCAGCCAAGTGCTTTGGACCAAGCTTAGCGGCGGTGGCGCGCGGTATGGTGCTGCATTGTGGGGGCGCCACGAAGAACGCTGCCGTTATGCGGGGCGAGACAGCAGATTGTTTGGCGCGGGGTCCGTCAAGCGCTCAACGACGCTGTCCCGTATTGACTGGCTGTTCTGGCGGCTGCGCCACAGGGGGAGACTGAGTGGCGCCGGCTGCATCGGGACGGCGGTGGCCGGCTTGCATTGGCGGGGGGCATGGAGACGGCCGACTCGCCGTGCGGGAAGGGCAAGGCAGCGCAGGAAGGACTGGAATGAGCGCATCACACGGCGGATGATGCCAAGTGACCTGATGCCAGGCTGCTGAAACAGGCTGGGGTTTATCCGTAGTTTGAAAGATTCGTCTGCCGGAGGTGCCAGCTTTGCAATTGGATGCGGTTGCGCAGCCCCCAACGGAAACAAATGCTGGTGCGGGTTGACTAGCATGAAGCACCTGAAGCCGATCCTGGCAGTCGTCGGTTTCGAAGAATAGAGAAATTGCGGGCCAAGCCCGAGGGTCAACAGCATTCCGCCTGGGGCACAGTCCTCGTGCCCCGGCACCAAAGGAGCAGACGATGAGCGATAGCCGTAACCAGTTGGAAAACTTTATCGGCCCCAGCGAAAGCCTTCGCATGATGGAAGCGCTCAAAGGCGGCGCCACCCGGCGCGATGTCCTGAAGATGCTGCTGGCGGGGGGCATGCAGGCCACGCTGGCCGGCGGCCTCGCCGGCGCGGCGGTCGGCGCGCATGCGCAGACGCCCAGGCGCGGCGGGCGCATCCGCGTGGCGGCAGCCACGGCTGCCGCTTCCGATACCCTCGATCCGGCCAAGCAGTCGAACCAGAACGACTATGTGCGCTGCAACATGGTGTACAACGGACTGACTTCGCTGGACCGAAG
>NZ_JADGMP010000042.1:0-58637 GCF_015549295.1 Cupriavidus sp. IK-TO18 | reverse complement strand
CCTCAGTCGACTAGCTGCAGCATGAACCAGACGTGTCCGCGCTGGACAGAACACCTCATCAATACAATGCGCGGTGCGTCGACCGCAGGCGGCATGGCCATGATCGCATCGCGGATCTGGCGGGCGTTGTTCGTCGAACTCGACAGTGCGTCGACGGGGATCATCACTGCGTCATAGCCAAAGTCGCGCACATGGGTTGCAACAGTTCCCGGCGGATCCAGCCAGGGCTTGAAGCATTCATACCCGACGCCCGCCACGACCGCTGCAATCAGATGCCGCTTCGACGGACCGAGTTCGACAGGCTTGCCCGTCCCGGCCGGCTCGGCGCCCACGCGGGTCAGTGCCTCTTCACACGGACGGTAGTCGGGAAGCGCGGAGCCTCGGGTCCGCAGCACGGCACAGTAGATTTCGCGAAAGCGGCCCCGCTTGTCGGTCACCCCTGCAAGGGCCGCTGGCACCAGTACAAGCGGTGGCGTATCGGTCGAGTAGGCGACCAGCGGCGTCGATGCACAGGCGCCAACCAAAAGGGACGTCGCGAGCGCCGCCAGGCACGCGAAGCTTGCCAGCCATGCACGATTCGCGCGGAGCGCCGGCGTCGCGCGGTCGGCTTGCGATTCAGTGTTCGGCGTGTCGGGCTGCATCTTCGCTCGCCCCGCTTTGGAAACGCTCTCGCTGCTCAAGGTAGGGCTCCCAGTCGAGAAACTGCACATCCGAAAGGCTCAGTGGACGCGTGGCGAAGAAAAGAACGGCGCGCAATCCATCGGTGCGGTAGGTCGCACCGCCCATGGTCGGCCGCGGATGTTGCTGAGATGCGGCGCCAACGCCATGCACGAAGCCAAGCTGTTCGAGGCCGCCCGAGTACATCATGTCCTGGACAAATAGGTTCCTGGCCTCATCGACGTCACTTTGCAGGCGCACGGATGGTTCGTCCGCTCGTGCAAAGCGCCCCCCTACCGGGCGTCCGACTTGCGCGACGAAGACCGGTTGCCCCTGGAACCGGACAGGCGTGAGCCATCCGCGTACCCAGATCGCTGGTGCACCAGCCTGCGCTACCTTGCGTATGACGACGTCCGGCTGACGGCCGAATACCTGCTGAGGGAGGTCGGCCTGACGCAGGTTTCGCCGGTAGTTTCGACGCACCGCCGCTGAGCTGATGTCATTGATATCGCCGACGATCACCGCGTTCAACGGATCGCCCGGTACGGTGCCGCTTGCAGCCGTGGCGCAGGCTGGCATCGCTTCGAGTGCGGCGCGAAGCGACGCGAGGTCGGTGTAGTTCCGGATATCGGATTCAGGGTACCGGAAACTGAGCGGCGACCGCGATACCGCTGTCGAGGCATCGTCGTCCGGCACCTGCAGATACAGCGCGAAAGGTATCAGGGTATCGTCGCCGAAGAGGTCGATGTTGACGAACTTGGTTTCGTAATCCGGGTTGGTGAACAGCAAGCCGGCACGGGTCTGCCCGGGCGGGATCGGGTTCCTGAAGCCTAGACGGTTGAAGTGGGCATCGATGTGCGAGTTGGTCGTTCCGTCGAGCAGCGTGTGCACCGACCATGCCACCTCGAGCGGCGAAAAATAGTCCGGGTCGGTGCCTGAACGCAGCAGCCACAGTGGTTGCGCCATGCCGTTATGGACCTCGACCCAGACAGGCTGCACGCCTATTCTTGTCACGTCGGTACCCAGCATGCGCTTGCTGTCCTCCTTGCCAAGCACCGTCGCACTGACACGCACGTCGCGGTTGATCGTGCCGATGGCACGCTCGCGCAGCGGCCCGTCGCCGGCATCGGGGGGCGCCTGCCATGTTGCGCAGCCGCCGAGCGCAAGCAGCAGGCATGCAGTGCCGGCACCGCGTCGAAATGCCGTGCGCAGGTGCCGGGCCACCCTCATGGCTTCGCTCCGGGATTCATATCTGGATTTATTGCCTGGGCGGGAAACCTGAGCGCGTCCCCCATATCCCACGGGAACAGACGGATTCCCGACAGCAGTGTCGGCGTGCGGTCGAACACCAGCACCACGCGGTATCCGGTCGTGTAGTACGGGTCAGTCGTGAGATTCTGGCGCGGCGCGTCTGGCGGCGCGGCGCCAACGCCCGCAACGAATCCGACCTTGGCCAGGTTTTGTGAATAAGCCATGTCTTCCGCGAGCGCCGCACGCGCTTCATCGACGTCAGGATCGATCTTGTGGGTGACCAGCGTTGAAGAGTGAAGCGTAAGGCGAACGCCAATGTCGCGGCTGATCTGGCCTATCCAGACCGATTTGCCGTGGTAGCGTATCGGGGCGAGCCAGAGCCGCAGATGGTTGCGCTGGTGGATGGTATCCCGCGCCTTCTGCAAAGCGAGGTCCTGCGCGCGTCCGAACACGTACAGATCGCTCACGGGTGCGTTGGCATAGCGCTCGCCGGACATGGCCGACGTGATCATCTTCATGATCGCGCCTGACCACTTCTGCTCGGTCGGCCTCCAGCCGCGGCGCACGAGCGCGGGAAACGCATCGTCCAGCCCGCCTACGATTACCAGATTGAGCGGGTCGCCATTCTTCGACCCGTCTTGGTTGCTCGAGCAGCAGGGCAATGCTTCGAGCGCGGCCCGAAATGCGGCGTCGTCCGTGTAGTCCACGATTTGCTCGGGCGGGTAGATTTCCCGCAGGAAGACGTTACTGGCCTTGTAGTCGGCCTGGAAGCCCGGGACAGGTATCAGGATGGAGAATGTCGTGGCGTGACTGTTCGCGACCAGGTCCAGTTGAACCAACTTGACGGCCGCGTTCAGGTTGGTAAGCACGAAGCCCGAGACCGTCTGCCCGGGAGGTATGGGGTTGCGAAAAGCGAGCGCATCAAAGCGCGCTGCGACCCTGGCCGAGCTGTCATCCGGCGCGCCATCAGCGAATGCCTCAGCCCCCTCTGACGCTGGAAAGAAGTTCGGGTCCATGCCCGGCGACATCAGGAAGTAGTTGCGATCGCCATGGTTCTGCACCTCGATCCATACCGGCTGAATCTTCTTTTGCGCCAGAGGGACGCCATATAGCCTGGCACTTTCCTCTGCTGAAAGAACGGCTGCCGATACACGCAATGCGCCCTCGACGCGCGTCATCGCGCGACTGCGGTAATCACTTCCTGAAATATCGGCAGGTGTAGCGGCACAGCCCGCAATCGAGCAGGCGATGAACAAGACAGCCAGAATGTGCGTCCCGCTGCATTTCATCTCAGCCTCTCGCGAGTATGGGCTGCGCTCGGGTCTAACGCAGATTCCCACTGCACCGGGTCTCTGCGGGCGTGAGTCCTTCGAATGGAGCTTCACGTGATGAAAAATGATTATAGTCGCCGACGCTCGAACGGAAGGCCTTGTGTGCTTTAGTCGCCACATTGAGTGAGCGAACAGTTCTGGTAGTTCAGGCATTCCACTACCCCGTCGTCGCGATCGACGGGTCGGCAGCGCCGCTACGGGAATGGCTGAGTTTTCAGCCAGCTTGCGTGGCTCAGTCTCACTGCGTCATGACGACCCGAAATTTTCCCTGAGCCCTATCTCGTCTATCCTGACATCGAGCTACAACAAGCTCGCGCGCGTCGACGCTAACTCCTTTGTCGCGGCAGCATAATTGAAAAGAGGTAGCCAGTTTGACGGGGGGGCTGTACACAATGGATTTCAACCATGCTGGAGAACAAATCATGCTTAAACGTCTGGTATCGATTCTCGCGGTCTTGTCATGGCTGTTACCGATCTCTTCTGTCTGGGCGGACGAGTATACGGACACGATCAAGCTGTTCAGGAATGCGGGAGATAGTGGCCAGCTCCTCAAATCTGCTTACGGCTACGCCGTATTTCCTACGATTGGCAAGGGAGCTGTCGGCATAGGAGGGGCCCATGGCAAGGGCCGTGTGTACGAAAAGGGAAAATATATCGGCGACACCTCCATGACCCAGGTGACCGTGGGCCTTCAGCTTGGCGGCGAAGCCTATAGCGAGATGATCGTGTTCGAAGATGAACGGGCGCTCAAGGAATTTACCAGCGGTAACTTTGAGTTTGGCGCAGATGCCTCTGCGGTTGCGATCACAGCGGCAGCGGGTGCGCAGACAAGCACGACGGGCACGTCTGCGCGTGCGAGTGCCGGCAAGAAAGACGCCAAAACCGCGGGTGGCTATTACAAGGGCATGGCGACATTTACAGTGACCAAGGGCGGCTTGATGTACGAGGCGAGCATTGGCGGCCAGAAGTTCAGCTACAAGCCTCGTTGACTCTCGCTACGTGCGAAAGGATCAATTGTTTATGGAGCGCGCGGCGCCGACGGTAAAGCTATCGAGCCGCCGCGCGGGACATCGGCACACATTGATGCGCGCATCGCCTTGAGATGATCTTGCTCTCTCGCGCTGTTGGTCGGGCGCGCTGATAGACGTTTGAAGGTAACCGTCATCTGTCGAAATTCCGCGAGAACGATGACAGCTTCGGTCACCCCATCAACGCCTCGTTGGTCATGAGCACGATTTTGCCGGCCACGCCTTTCTCGCCGAGCAACTCGTGCGCAAGTTTTGCCTCGCTAAGAGAGAATTTCCGAGCAATCAGCGGCTTGATTCTCTCTTGTTGAAGTAGGTCCAGCAGAACAGTCAAGTCCTGCCGGAACAATGCCGGTTTCATCCGCTTGAGCCATTGAATGCTGTAGGGGACCACCCGCTTCCGGCCCGGGAGGAGCCAGCCTCCAACAATACACACACCGAAAATCGCAAGTCGCTGGAAGCGGTTACGGCGCCCCGAGCGACCTGATGCCAGGCGTCCCCCACGTAGCGAGGCAGTAAGGCCATAGGCTACGACTTTTCCGCGGGGATGGAGAGCGTCGCGGGAACGCCAGATGTTGCTGCCGCCGATGCCGTCGAAGACGACGTCTACGCCGTCACCCGTCAGGCGGCGTATCTCTTCCACGAAATCAAGCCTTTGATAGTCAATGGGTATGCCGCCCAGGCCAGAAACCGCCATCGCATCTTGCGATGAACAGGTCCCGTACATTTGCAGCCCGGCGAGGCGCCCAAGCTGCAATAGTGCCGAGCCAACTCCGCCCGCCGCACCGTGAATCAAGACCTGCTGACCCGGCTCGACTTTGGCGCAGCGATGCAACATCTGGTACGCAGTAACGTAGTTCAGTACGAGGCTGACAGCCTCGGCCACGTCCACTCCCGGAGGCACGGGAACCAGTTCGCGCTCAGCCAGGCAGACGAACTCGGCGTATGCGCCGCTGATCGGCAAGGCTGCAATGATCTGACCGGGTTCAACCCCGGAGACCCCACTGCCTAGTTTATCCACCATGCCGACCAGATCCCAACCGGGCGTAAAAGGCAGCGGGGGCGTTTCGGGGTGAAAGCCCTCGCGCATCATTAGGTCGGGTTGGCCCACGCCTGCTGCCAGCACCCTCACCCGCACTTCGCCGACCTTGGGTTCGGGGCATTCCTCCTCCACTACGTGAAGCGCATCGGGCCCGCCGTAGTTGGTGACTATGATGCGCCTGTGTTTCATAGCGTTGGAGAGTATCCGTCTCGTACCACAACGACGTCGCAGATCGGCGACACATAGCGACAAAGCCTTGAGACTAGCCGCTCGTATGTACTCAGCCTCTGCATTAAAACTAGGTGCTATCTCGCCAGCGCTGTTGACCTAAGTCAACGGGGTGGCCTTGACGATTCAGCCTACAGAATGCATTCCATCTGACGCACCAAAGAGCATCACTGATCTATCGACGGACCAAGAATCTGCGTGCCGTTTTTCAAAACGGTGCGAAGCGCGGTTCCCGCCTTGAAACGCGGCCGATGTCGGAGCGGGGGACATCCAGGACTCGCTTTCTCTTGATGCAGCGCAAAGCAGCCACGGCCCTTCATGACTATTCACTATCCAAGTGCCAACCTTTCGGGGGAGCCGGCCATGTACCCGATTGTCGAAACGCGTCTTGGCAAGGTGCGAGGCCTCCGCTGCGATGGCGTGTACGCGTTCAAGGGCATCCCATATGCTGCCCCACCGTTCGGCATGAACAGGCTGCGGCTGCCGCAATCCGCAGCACCCTGGCCCGGCGTGCGGGATGCGCTCTCGTTTGGACCGAAATCGCCACAGATTGCGTACCCGCCCGGCATCGCGGAGGCACTCGGAGAACTCGTTGGCGGCGGCGAGGATTGCCTAACCCTCAACATCTGGACGCCTGAACCCGGAGCACCCGGGCGCCCGGTGTTGGTCTGGATTCCCGGTGGGATGTTCGAGTTCCATGCAACCGGGGCTACCCCTATCTATGACGGCCGCCACTTCGCGCGCGACGGGGTGGTGTGCGTCACGATCAACTACAGGGTGGGCGCGGAGGGCTTCCTGTATCTCGGCGACGGTCTCGCCAATCTCGGACTACTTGACCAGATCGCCGCGCTCGAGTGGGTGCAGCAGAACATTGATGCATTTGGCGGGGACCCAGGCCAAGTCACTATTTTTGGGCAGTCGGCCGGCGGGATGAGCGTCGCAACCCTCCTTACCGTGCCACGCGCGCAAGGGTTGTTTCGGCGGGCCATCGTGGAAAGCGGAAACACACCCCATGTCACTTCGGCCGCCACGGCGAAACGCATTGGCCACAGGCTGGCGGCGCTACTGAAGGTCGATCCCACCAGGGAGGCGATTGCCTCAACCACGCCCGCGCAGGTTCTGCAGGCACAGGTGCAATTGCGCGAGGAACTGACTGCCGATACGGACCCGGCTTTCTGGGGGGAGGTTGCGCTTAGCAGCCTCCCGTGGGCCCCTACGGTCGATGGAGCAATTCTTCCTGCCCCCCCAATCGACGCCATTCGCGCGGGAGCGGCCGCTAACACAGCACTGTTGGTCGGTTCGAATACCGAGGAGACCCGGCTCTTCCTGGTCCCCAGCGGAGCCATAGATCGCATTACCGAGGCCTCCCTCCTGGCGCTGGTGGCCGCGTACGGCCTGTCGGCCGGAGGCCTGAGCGGCTACCGCGCAGCACACCCCACGGCCACCGCCGGTGAGCTGTTCTCGGAGATCCAGACGGATTGGTACTGGCGCATCCCTGCCGTTCGACTCGCAGACGCCCACGCGGCGAATGCCCGGATTTCGACGTACATGTATGAGTTCGCCTGGCGTTCGCCGCAGTTGGGAGGTCGTCTGGGCGCGGCGCATGGGGTGGAGATACCCTTCATCTTCGATACTCTGGGCCCCGGAGCAGAGGCGCTGGTCGGCCCAACACCGCCACAGTCGCTCGCCGACGCGATGCACCGGGCCTGGGTTGCGTTCGCGGTCAACGGCGATTGCGGCTGGCCCACCTACGATCCGGTCCACAGGTCAACGATGCGCTTCGACACGCCGTCTGCCGTGGTAGACGACCCGTTGGCCGTGAGGCTTGCCCTCTGGCACGGCGTGCCTTAGTGCGTCGTACCGCTGGCCTTCCGAACAGCTTCGCCCGCAACATGTCCAAGCGCATCGTGATCATCCAGGGGTATCCAGACCCATCGGGCCAGCGCTTGCTGCATGCGCTGGCGGACGCCTACGCTCAAGGCGCGACCACGGCAGGACACGGCGTACGGCGCATCGAGGTGGCGAAGCTCGACTTCCCGCTGCTTCGCACGCAGGCTGAGTTCGAGACTGGCACACTGCCTCCAGCATTGGAGCGGCCAAGGGAGGACATGCGCTGGGCGGAGCATTGGGTTTTCCTGTTTCCGCTATGGCACGGAACCATGCCGGCGCTATTCAAGGGTTTTCTCGAACACATCTTTCGGCCCGGATTTGCCATGGATTACAAGGAGAAAGGATTCCCCAGACGACTGCTCGCCGGCCGCTCGGCACGCATCATCGTGACCATGGGAATGCCGGCGCTGCTGTATCGCTGGTACTTTGGCGCATACGGAGTCCGCGGCTTCGAGCGAAGTATGCTGAGTTTCGCCGGGATAAAGCCGATCCGCGAGAACCTGTATGGGCTTACCTTTGCCAACGAGAGGACACGTACCCGGTGGCTGGAAAGCATGCGTGCACATGGTGCGCACGGGAACTGACCGGAACTTGGCAGACACATGCGCGCTCCTGGGCAGTTGCCGTCGTTGTGGTGGCTCCCTGCCACCGTCCGTTCATCGGTGCGGATTCAACCGGTGGTTTCCTTCATCGGAGAGGACATGGGGTCGGTCTCGTCGAGGAAGATAACTTCTTGATGAGGAATGTCTGCGTGAACAGGCACTTCATAGCCAGCGAGGTCGGCGAAGTCGGCGTGTGAAAGCAATGTGGCAGGTGGCGGAAGTTGCTTGTCAGCGGTCGTTGACGGCGCGCTGCATCTAATTTGGCAGATCGTCAGCGCCATCCCAGGCGTGACGACCGGCGGCCCGGAATCGGGATGCCTCCTAAGGCAGGGCCTCTAGCCACGCCGGGCACCGCGAAACAGCCTGCCATCATGAGATATTCGTAGGTCAACCCTAGGCGGGTCATCTGGTACTTGATCCACGGAGCAGCGTCAGCGCACTCGTGCAAGATTTCGCCTGCTCTTTGCGCAGCCGCCTCGCTACGGCGTCAGCGCTTGGGATCACCCATACCCTATGGCTGCCAGACCATTGAATGGAATGGAATGGAATGGGCGTATCACGCTATCTGGACGATCTGGAGGCGTCCGGGCCGGCGGTCAATGCCGCCTGTCTGGTCGGGCATTCGACCGTCATCACCGGCAATTGCGGGATCAGCCTGGCGCCGCTGCAATCGGCCGGGACGCCGCCAGCGCCGCTCGACCTGCTCGGGACAGGCGCCTGGCGGTACGAGAGTTTTGGCGACTCATATCCGGGATGAGGGCGACGCCATCGTCGACGCATTGACCGAAGCGCTGCAGATCGGCCAGGCGCTCGGCATCGAGACCGTACTGTCCCACCACAAGCTGGTCGGCAAGGCCAATCACGGGCGATCCGTGGAAACGCTGGCCATGATCGAAGCTGCCGGCAGGAAGCAGTCGGTCTGCCTGGACGGCTACCCTTACAACGCATCGTCAACCATGCTGCTGCCGGCGAGGATTGCACAGTCCGATGATGTCCGGGTGACATGGTCCAAGGCCGATCCCAGGGCAGCCGGCCTGTCACTGTTTGCCCACCGGGCTTTATTACCCGCCTGCCAGGGCGGCGGACACCGCCGAAGTGATCGCGGTCGGCGCGCCGCTGACCAATGCCCAGGGCATCATCACGATGCGTTACGCCTTGCGACAGCTTCGGATGCGGACCTTCCGGCGCATCGAGCAGGAGCCGGTCATCGTGCGTATGCACATCGATGAAGCCGGGGGCCACGATGTGCCCGGACGCATCGAAGCGTCTGGCTGCCGGGACACCCGACAGATCGCCAAGGCGAATGATGCGGTCCCCCGCGATACCCACGTCCAGGCGGCGACGGGGTGCGCCAGTACCGTCGATGACGGTGCCGCCTTCGATAATCAGATCCAGCGTCGTAGTCATGCGCTTGCCCCGGAATTCATTGTTGCGCGAAGAACTCTGAGATCTGCCCCAGGTCGCTGGTCTGGGTCAGCGCGAGCATCAACAGGATGCGTGCCTTCTGCGCAGACAGGCTGCCGGTGGCCATGCTGCCCGACAGCTTGGGCGTTACGATGCCGCTCACCGCACGGGAGCTGCGGACAACCGGACTCCCCTTGCTGCCGAACTCCCGAATCAGGGCTTCGTGGTCGGGGCTGGCGTTGCCATTGCCGGTGAAGCCGATGACCACGCCCTGCGTGCCCTCCGCCACCGCATCGCGCACGAGCTGCATTTCCTGCCCCTGGTAGCGATAGACCAGTTCCACCTGCGGCAGCTTGGTGACGGGCGTGGATGGCATGGCGGGTTAGACCGCTGCCGCCAAGCAGCGTTCACGCAGCGCGATGGTATTCTCGGTGCGGGTGCCGGCGGATCGCCTCGATGTCGATTCCCTCGAGCAGCCAGTGCAACTGTTCGACCGTCAGCGTAGCCACAGCCGCCTCGCGTGGCCAGGCAAACCGGTCCGCTTCCAATCGCTTTAGCAGTAGCCAGAAGCCGTTGCGACTACGAAACGACGGCAGACATTGCGAATGCCTGTGCTGTTATCCCGGCGGAAGTCTGCAATCGTCTTGAAGTCCGGCGCCAAACGGCCGGTGAGCCACATCAGTTCAATATTGCGCTGGCATTCGCGCTCCAGGCGGCGACTAGACTGGACCCGATTCAGGTAGCCATAGATGTATATCTTCAACAGGACAGCAGGATGATATGAGGGGCGACCGGTAGTCGAAGGATTGGCACCTTCGAACCCTGGCGACTCGAGATCCAACTCTTCAACGAACGCGTCGATGATCCTGGTGGGGTTATCCTCGGCGATGAAATCATCGAGGCATTCTGGAAGCAGCGTAGCTTGGTTGCGGTCTTCTCCCTCTATGAATCGCTTCATCCGGTCCCCCAATCTGAATGCGTTGACCCAGTCTAGGTGATCGAAACGTTTTCACACACCCTCGGTCGTAAGGCGCCGGCCAGCCGCATGCTGGCCCCGCTTAGGCCCGTTCCAGCATGGTGTAACCTTCCGCACCGCCCCCAAAGAAGGTAGCCGCTGGTGCCTCATACAAAGGCACGTCCAATTGCAATCGCTCGACAAGGTCGGGATTTCCAATGAAGGGCTTGCCAAAGGCG
Organism: Cupriavidus sp. IK-TO18; assembly: GCF_015549295.1. NCBI lineage: Bacteria > Pseudomonadati > Pseudomonadota > Betaproteobacteria > Burkholderiales > Burkholderiaceae > Cupriavidus > Cupriavidus sp. IK-TO18. The sequence goes on along the minus strand of NZ_JADGMP010000042.1, from coordinate 48,013 downwards.
ATCATGTCTGCGTGACCGGAAGCGGTCGCGTTTAGAGCGCGCTGTCGGTCGTATCCGTTGTTGGCGATGTAGGCGCCGCCAAAGGCCGCGCGAAGGCCTTGCACGTCGAACGTCGCGGCGCTGCTGCGGCCGTGTAGCTGTCCCTCGACGACATGCAGGTAAGCCAGTCCCATCTCGCCGAGCCGGCGAACCAGGTAGCCGTGCGTTTCCATCGGCGTGCTGTCCAGCGGCGTGTCCCCGACTGCGGTCGAAAGGGGGGAAAGGCGAAGCCCAACACGATCGGCTCCCCAAACCTGGGCGACAGCTTCCACCACTTCCAACGACAAGCGCGCGCGGTTCTCGATGGAGCCGCCATAGCAGTCGTCGCGGTGGTTCGTGCTGTCGCGCAGGAATTGCTCCAGGAGGTAGCCGTTGGCTGCGTGCACTTCCACGCCATCGAACCCGGCGTCCTTCGCGCGACGCGCGGCCTTTCGGTAGTCTTCCACAATGCCGGCGATCTCCTCGGTGGCGAGCGCGCGCGGCATCGACGGCGGCAGGTGTCCGGCTTCCGTAAAGACGCTGCCGCTGGCCTGGATGGCGGAGGGCGCCACGGGCGCAGCGCCGCCTTCCTGCAAGCTCACATGTGACATGCGCCCCACATGCCACAACTGCATCACGATGCGGCCACCCGCGGCATGGACGGCGTCTGTCACGGGTGCCCAGGCGTCCACGTGCGCATCGGTGTAGATGCCGGGCGTGTAAGCGTAGCCACGGCCCTGGCGAGAGATGTTGGTTGCCTCGGTGATGATCAAGCCCGCCGACGCCCTCTGTGCGTAGTAATCGATGGCCAGCGGCGTCTGGACACCGTCCATGCCCGCGCGCGACCGTGTAAGCGGCGCCATGGCAATGCGGTTGCGGACATCGATAGCGCCCAGGCGGGAGGCGGAGAAAAGAGGTTCGGTAAGCATGGCGGCTCCAGTGGCTGTGTGCGAATGCGGTATGGAAGAAGTGCTGCAACCCCGTCTGCCAGATAGGAGAGCAACCCCTCGTTGCAATGCAGTATGTGCGCGGCCGTTCCATTCATCCAATTTATTTATTGGATTCTAGTTATATCCCTGCCAATATATCTGGATGCGCTACGACCTCAACCTCTTGCCCGTATTCCTGACGCTCATGGAAGAGCGAAACGTCACGCGTGCAGCCGAGAGACTAGGGATGACGCAACCGGCGCTATCCAATGCCCTGGCGAGACTGCGGGACTTGCTGCAGGACCCCCTGTTCATTCGCGAGCGGTACGGCATGCAGCCGACGGAGAAGGCCGAATCGCTCGCGCCTGGCATCGCCGCTGCGGTCGGCCAACTGGATGAGCTGGTACTGGGTCAGCAGGGCTTTGACCCGACCAAGGCGGAACGTCTGTTCATACTGGCGCCGAGCAGCTACGTCGAGTTCGTGCTGTTGCCTGGAATTGTCACGCGATTGAGTGAGCGAGCACCGGGAATTCGGCTGCGGCTGGTGCCGTTCGGCACGGACTTGGCCGAGACCGGCGTAGGCTCCGGCGCGACGGCGTTGGTGCTGGGCCGCATTGTCGACCCGCCCGACAACCTTGTGGTGCAGCCCCTGATGGAAGACGGCCTTGCGTGCGTGGTGCGGTCTGACCATCCGCATGTACACAAGCGAATGTCCAAGCAGCAGTACGAGCAGCTCAAGCACGTCAATGTTTTGCCACCCGGCCGCCTTCGCGCAGGCCTTTTCCAGACACTTCAGCGCCACGGCCTTCGCCGCGAGGTAGCGATATCGGTCACGCACTTCATGGCCATTCCAGAACTTGTTGCCGCGACGGACTACTGCGCGACGCTACCTGCCCTGATCTGTCGCCACCTTGCGAGCGATGTGCGGCTGAAGGTCCTGGCCGCGCCAGTGGACCTCGGGACATTCCCGGTGGATATGGCCTGGCATGTTCGCTACCGCCATGATGCTGCGCACCAGTGGTTGCGTGAACTGGTCACCGAAGTCGCTCGCGAAGCCGCGCATCGCAAGACGAAGTGAGCCGCAATGCAGGTCGTTGCATCGATTTGATACTCGTGGACGTCGGGATGGGCACTGCTCCTCCTATTGCGCTGCTCCCTCTGAACTGAAGGGCCGTATTGGCCAGCGCATAGGGGTAGGAAGCGGGCTCGCCGGTGCCTGGCTGTTCCCGGGCCTCAATCCGATCGAGCCGATCAGTGTCCGTCAAACTCAATCGCGCCATCCATGCCGCCGCCCAGGATGCACAGATTGATAAGCGCTTATCCATGCATATGCTGCGACACAGCTTCGCCACCCACCTGCTCGAACAGAATGTCGACTTCCGCGTGACTCGAGTACTGTTCGGGTAGAGACAATCAACGTCGGATAGTCTCGTTCACGATACTGTTCTAAACGAGCGCGCATGCTCAGTCGTGTGCAAATTGCACGCGCGTCGCGCTTTGCAGCGCCCCTCGTTGCATCCATTTCGGTGAGCGAGGATGGCTTTCGATCGACCCGACAGGACTTCTCGGTGACAGAGCCTTCGACTAAGCGAACCTCTTGTGCAACTGTGCTACCTGCGCGCCATCAAGGCGTGGGGGATCGTGTCCATCCCGGCCGGGCTCCGGTATTGCCAGGACGGTGCAAGGCCAGGGGCTCTGCGCAGCGCAGTTGCCAATCGAGCCAGGCCCGCGAGCGGCCGGCATCTGTTGATCGGTTGCGCAGCCAGCAACCGAAGGTGGAAAGGAAGTTGCCGGTCAATTCGACCTCTCCCGCTTCGCGGCGCAAGCCGGATTCTGGCAGTTGGTCGGCTTCTCGCAGCCACTGCACTCCGGCCGGCAGCCACCACCCGTTCATCGACTTGCACGGCCGACGTGCCCAGCGCGGCCAGGCTGGGGGCACGCGCGCATTGAACGCGGCGCATGCCAATTCAGACAGCAGATGACAGTGTGTTGCCCGTCCCATTGTCATTCGCCCGCGCCTACCAGCGAATTTACATAGCGCCAAAGCGGCCGCTAAGCGCGCGACGGAACTTTTCAGTTTAGGTCAAAATCGGCTGCCCGCTCCACTATGATCCCGATGTTCCTGTTGCTGAAACTCGGTACAGGACGCGACATTACTAGGCATTAGCAGCGCCTCGCTATATCGTGAGCTTAAGAATGTCCAGCGCTCGGGCGATTCGTAAAGTGCTGGGGACCACCCCGGCCACAGGAGCTCAGCCACGGACCTGCGTAAATTGCCGGAGGCTGAAATGCTCGAAAAAAAGCGCTCTTACAAGGGATTTCACGTTACCTTGTTCGTGCCGGACGTGATTGAGCAGGGCAAGCCAAACGGGCGCGTCCAGATCTCCACACGCAACGAGGACATGGGGATCCGCTTTACGCCCGACTGGGCCCGCCCGCCCGCAACGCCGCAGGAAGCAGAGGACTGGCTTTTTGCCTACGCCGCCGGGATCATCGATTGTGAACTGGCTGGCGGTTTCGGCATTGATCTCAGGAACGAGTAAGTCAGCTCGGCGATGAATAGTCGTGACTACAGCGCCTGGCGGTGATGGGCTGTTCGTGGAGATTCTGGCATGGCGTGCAGCGCATGGCCGTTGGGCACGCGAGCAAGCGTGGGAATGGGATGGCCTGCTGACAGTCGACACAGACGCCATACTGACCGCTCCTCATCCGTGACTGGGCGGCCTCAATGTCGGCCAGTTGCATACGATAGTGTTTCAGCATGGCGTCGCCCTGGCGCTGCACGGTCTTTACGTCTGCCACTTCACCATCATCAAGGTGTTCACGTTGTGTTGGCGTCACCACTGGCGAATCCGCAGTTCCGGCGATAGCACGGATACGCGACTCTTCAGCGTCCATTTGTGCCGCCAGCTTCCCCAATTCTTCCTTTGTCAGTCCTTTCACGACTGGCCTCCCCCATAAACATCTTGCGGGTCGCACGCAGGCAGATCGCACAGCGTATCGCGCAAGGGCAGGCGGATTTGGCAGATACAGTTGCCGTATTGCCGCCCAGATGTGTCACCCCTCAGATCGGAGGCTTCCGCAAGGGGCTGGTATCGTTTGCCGGCATGGCCAACACCATGTGCCCCATGCGGGACTATCAGGTGCCACGGCCGCGCCGGCGCCGCAGTCACGAATCCCTAACGGTGGCTGGCAGCCAGCGCGACGATAGCGCCTGTGGTTGCCGCGATGGCGGCCACGGTCCCCATGCTTTGCCAGGGATGCTCGTGAACGTAGCGATCGGTTGTTGTCGCCCACTCGGAGACTTTGGCGCGGCTGTCTTCGCGCAGCGAAACGAGGCGCTCCTGCAGCGCGCGCTGCCGGGCCTTGAGCGCGTGGCGCTCAAGGCTGGCTCCTACGCCAGTCTCGGCTTTGACATCATGAAGCAGTGCCTGTACGTCGGCCATCAGCGTATCGACGTCGCGTACCAATGCGTCCTTGCGCATGGATAGATCGGATTGGATTTCGTTCATCTTTCCCTCCTGTTAGCGAGATCATCGCGGTGCATCGCGCAGCACGATCGGCATTTTGTCCAATATAGGATTGGCTTGACAGTCCGCCATGACAAACAGCAAGCCGCGATGCAGCGGCCCGCAAGGAGACAAGAGGAGCCGGCAACCAATGCCCGGAAGTATCGTCGCGCTTACGCCTCGAAGGCCTCTTGCCGCTGGGATGGCTTATCGCTGGCCTGTCTGGCTGGCGTGCCGTGCGGCATACATCCGGTCAGGGAGCAGAACGTGGTCCACGATGACAGCGATGCTTGGCGGCATCGGGAGCATCGTCATCATCCGGATCGTTGCCATGGGGTAAATCGACCTGCTCCACCGCCCGCTCGACGATTTGCGCGGCGGCCCGTTCGACGTCTTCCTATGGGGAATGCGATAGTGACTGGCTCGCCCTGATAAAACTGCGCCGGGATTCGCATACTGGGGCTAAGAGATCCGCGTGGCGGCGGCGCCCCACGATTCATGGGAGGGCCTGCATTGTCTCGGAGGTCTACCACCAACCTGTTCCGTGGCAGGCAATAGTTACGGCAAAGTAGGAAATCGGCGACCCTCAGGCACGTGACGCGGCCATGCGCCCAAATACGAATTGGCCCAGATACCATGCCAACTCCGAGTTGGCCAAGATCACGTCTTCTGACACGGACGAGGCGTCCAGCTTCATCCGCTTCAGCACGAGCTTGCCCTCGCGCGAGGCCAGCCATGCCCGTGCAAACTCCTGTCGCGCTTTGGTATCGGCCGCACCGAAGTGCTCGCGGCCCTGGCGCGACTCTTCGTTCATGCGAGCGCGGGTCTCGTCATCACGCGAGGCGACACTGCGCTCCACGCTTGTCTTGACCGCGATCTTCGCGGCTTCCTTCTGCTCTTCCTCGACAAGCAGCTTGGTCTGCACCTGAACCATCGTCCGTTCAGCGTCGGACATCCTCCAGTTGTCGCGTAGGGCTTTCATCAAATAGCCGGCGGGACTCTTCTTGATCTGGCCGCGATTGAGTTTGAACCGCGTGTACTCGATTGCCTGCAGGATGCGATCGTCGTTCCATGTCTCGCGATTCTCGGAGATCTCGCCGAACTGGCGTGTGGAGAGGTTGAACTCGTCCTTCAGTATCTTATAGATCTGGCTGGCATCGGACAGGCTTGCCATTACGGCGTCGGCGGTGTCCTTGCGTTTCAGGAGAAAGCGAATCCGATCGACTTTCTTGGAGGACGTCGACTCCGTCTTGGTCTCATAGCTGAGTTCGATGTCCGAGATCTCATTGATTTCGCGGACCGCCGGCTCCAACCAGTCGCGCTTGAAGTATTTGAAGATGTTCGCGTTCGCCCCCATCTTGCCTGGCCAGGTGCGCATTTCCTCAAGCCTGATCCAGTCCGTACGCCCGTTGGGCACGCTTGGCAAGACCTTGTCATAGATCGCGCGGGCGAGACTGCGGGTGAAAGCCGTTGAGATGCGAAGGCTGAGCCAGTGAGACTTGCGGGGGTCTCGAATATGGGGAATCAGGCTATGGTGGACATCGAAGCGGATGCGTCCGCGGTGCATGGCCACCATGCCGATGAGCTGAACCTGGATCCAGATATCGTTCTCATCGGGCTCACGGTCCGATGGGGTATTGGTGACCCGGATCTTGGCGTTCTGTGCTTCGTCCGCGATGGTTCGAAGATGCTTGAGGTTACGGCTGTCATAGCGCATCAACCACTTGAAGTAGTTCAGCTCGACATCGTATTGGTCAGGAATCTCGGGATCTTGCGCGACGATGAAATAGGCGGCATCTAGAAACCGTCGTGCCGCTAACCCCATGTTGACGATTTCGGTGAAGAAGTTATTGCGCTGATAGCCGATTTCGCGGTTGGCCTCGCTGATGGGCATCCCGAGGTCGAACATATCCTCGAACAATGCCAGCGCCATCTGGCGAGGCGTCGTCCTCGCGTTGACCTCCACCGGATTGTCCGTCGACATACTCGTCTTTCCCCGCTCGTTTTTTTGTGCTCGGGCACTCTAGCATGTGATGGTGAGGTCCTGTCAACACAACAAACCTCACCATCACCCATTGGCGTCGCGAGTTCGGCCGAACGGAATTTGAGGCGCACAACAAACCTCACCTGGCGCACAACGAACCTCACCCATGTTTACCGTTTGAGGCGCCACGCCCATGAACTGCTTAGCCGGATCGGACTTTTCCACAGGTGCCGCACAATACATCTCACCTTCGAAGTATCAGCACAAGGAACCTCACCAACGCGCGCAATAGACCTCACCGTCCCCACACAGTAAACCTCACCATGACAACACAGAGAACCTCACCTTTGACACATTGAACCGCACCTTTTGAAGGTTAAGTCTCTGATTTATAAGAACATCGAGTTTCTCTGTTTGTGGGTTAGGTTGTTTACTTCAAAAACATCCAACCCACAGCACGCAACCACTCGCGTATCGAAGCGCCGCGCGAAGTCCTCGGGAGGTGGCCAAGGTAGAGTACCCATTTATGCGTCGCTGGTTCAATCATGGAAGCGGGCGACAAGCGGACCCGAGAGATCTTGCAGAGCACCTGCACTGCTTGGCGAATCAGTCTGAGGAGTAGCGCCAGTTCCTTGACTCGACACTGCGCCGATTAGGACCTTGACGCCTAGGTGAGGTTATTTGTGCAAGACGCTAAGGTGAGGTTATTTGTGCGACGACGATCCATGCCGCTTTGCACAATGAATCTCACCTTGGTGACAGCCGATGACACGAAGTTGGGCATGGTGAGGGTTATTGTGCCCGCTTGACGCCTGCAGTAAGGCAGTTGGCCGCCCCGAAATGCCCTCACAGTCGCGATGACCCATCTTCATTCGCACTTTTGCGAATCTGTATAACCGTCACTCCGGGATATAGCTGGTTCTGAGGGCACACCTGGGCGAGCTCGAGTTGTAGGTGAGGTTGATTGTGCAGTAACGCTCGGCGCTGCCCTACCTTCTCGGGGCACTGAGGGAAGGTGAGGTTCGTTGTGCTGAAACCTTTCCAGGAGACCTCACCTGTTCTATGGAACTGCACAAATGACCTCACCTTTGCCCCTGTGGAATGCGGATTCCGGGAGGAAGGTGAGGTCATTTGTGCTGTCGGTTATAGGAAGCGCACCTGCTCACGGACGTGGTTAGGCAGGACGTGCCTTCCAAGACATCCCCAAGCTGCCCAAAAATTAATCAAATTTGTTGTTTTTCCCGAAACTTTCGTTGAAGATCAGCGGCTTATGCGCCATAACTCAAGCATTTCCTGTATTCTGAGCTTTCTCGAATTTTCCGGAAAAACCTCAAAATGGTGAAAACGAGCCAACTTCCTGCAGTCGACCGAACTGTACCGCTAGAGCAGATATCCCAGTTCGCGGAAAGGGTCACCATTTTCACGGACGAACTTCGCGAAACTATTCTCGCGCCTCGGCCGAGAAAAACCGCGCCGATTTTCAAAACGGGGGAGATTGCAGAGTTGTGCAACATCTCTCACTCCCAAGTCCAGTATCTCGCGACCAAGGGTGACGGCGACCTGCCGCCTGGAAAAGCCGCGGGTACAGGGCGTACCAGAACCTTCACGCTGGAGGAGGCACGCATCTGGGTGCAGAAGGTTTCTGACATCTATCAGACGCCTCTGGTCACAGGAACGCGTGAGCCTGAAGGGAAAATCATTATCACGGCCCAGCTAAAAGGTGGGTCCGCAAAGACCACCACGACCATGTGTCTTGCCCAAGGGCTGACATTGCGCGGTCGGAAAGTCCTCGTGGTCGATCTGGATCCCCAAGCCTCGCTCTCGGAATTGTGCGGCTTGTATGCGGAAAAAGATGTCACGCCGGAAGACACGGTCTTGCCCTTTATCTATGACCAGCAGATCGAAGGGGGACTGATGGGTAGCATCCAGTCTACCTATTGGGATGGCCTGGATTTGATTCCCGCGCACACGGAACTGATTGGGGCAGAGTTTCATCTGCCCGCTATGCAGAAAATCAAACCTGGCTTCCGTTTCTGGACGGTGCTCCGGGAGGGATTAGAGCCGCTGCGCAAGCATTATGACTACATCCTGATGGATACGTCGCCATCGCTCTCGTACATGAATTTGAACGCGTTGCTCGCGGCAGATGCGATGGTCATGCCGATGGTCCCGGAGAACCTTGACTTCATCAGCTCTCTGTCGTTCTGGCGTCTGTTCTCAGACGTCTCCAAGAGCTTCATCAAGTATGAGGCGGACAAGAAATATGACTTCGTCTCGTTGCTGCTATCCAAGGTTGACTATGGGCGCACCTCGTCCGCGCCGATTGTGCGTGCCTGGGCCGAGAGTGCCTATGAAAAGTGGTTGCATCCGATTGAGGTGCCTGCGAGCTCGGTAATGAGCACCGGTGCGCTGGCATTCTCGACAGTGTTTGACGTGAGCAGCACGCATAGCGCATCCAAGTCGCTGCAGCGCGTGCGCCAGCCCATTTTTGATTACTGCCGGTGGCTGGATGATATCTATGCGGAAAAGTGGAGGAACGCGCAATGAGCAATATGCGAGAGCAGCTGCTGGCCAAGACGGCGGGCATCCGAAAGACCTCGGCGATTAAGCAAGACGAGGTCAAGCGCAACGACCGTACCCAGACGGCACCGGGCCTGACCGGGGCATTGGCCGTTGCGCAACTCCGTGTCCAGGAGTTGGAGGCCGCTGGCGTCGCGTCGCAACTCGCTGTTGCGGACATCGTCCCGAATCCATGGCAGCCTCGGCGCGTGTTCAACGAAGTCAAGCTGTCGGAGCTCGCAGAGTCGATTCGTGAAGTCGGACTCATGCAACCTATTGTGGTGCGCCGCGCCGAGACGGGTTACCAGATCGTGGCAGGTGAGCGGCGGTGGCGCTCTCACAAAATGCTTGGTCTGGATACTGTCAAAGCAGTTGTCGTGGAGTGTTCTGATGCCGACATGGCGGTGCTCGCCATGGTCGAAAATATCAGCCGCGACGATCTGTCCGACTATGAAATTGCCCTGTCTATCCGGCAGTCGGAGAAGGAGTTTCCCTCGCGGGTACGCCTGGCAGAGGCGCTGGGTCTTTCCAAAAGCGGTCTCTACCGGTTCCTTAGCTTTGCACAGCTGCCAGACTTCGTCGTGAAGGACCTCGACCTTCAGCCCCGGTTGCTCGGCGGAAGCGCTGCGGAGGCGATCGTGACGACGATCCGCAAGTACGGGGAAGCTGGTAGCGATGCCGCGAAGGAGATATGGCCGCTCGTGGCGTCTGGCAAGATGGACCAGGGTAAAGCCGCAGGAGCCATCAAGGCGCTGGCAACACGACGGACCTCGGAGCCTAGCTCCTCGAGTGAGCGAAGCATTGACAAGTTTTTTTCGGGGAAAGAGCAGGCCGGGTCTATTACGAAGGACGTCAACGGTTTTACCGTGAAGATTAAAGCCGGTGCGATGTCGCAAGCGCTTGAGACGCAAATTCGAGAGCTCATCAGCGAGACATTCCACCACCAGCCCAAGTAATATCAAACTGAAAAGCCCGCTTGCTTAGCGGGTTTTTTTTCGCCCTGGTGTCGGGAGTACCCCTTCCGGGCGCGTTGGCTGCGCGCAGATTCCAAGTTGGGACCGTCCTTCGAGTGGGCGCAGGCCTTCCCAACTTGGGACGGTGCCTCTGCTGGAAGACTGACCTTCCCAACTGGGAACGGTATCTCGACTGGACGCCGAGCCTTCCCAATCTGGGATGGGACCTCGCCTGGGCGCCCGACTTCCCGACCTAGGACGGTACCCGCCTGGGCGCCCGACTTCCCGACTTGGGACGGTACCTCGCGCGGATGCCGGACTTTCCCAACTTGGGACGGTACCTCGCCTGTGCGCCCGACCTTCCCAACTTGGGACGATACCTCGACTAGGGGCCCGACCTTCCCAACTTGGGACGATACCTCGACTAGGGGACCAGACCTTCCCAACTTGGGACGATACCTCGACTAGGGGACCAGACCTTCCCAACTTGGGACGGTACCTCGACTAGGGGACTCAGACCTTCCCAACTTGGGACGGTACCTCGACTAGGGGCCAGACCTTCCCAACTTGGGACGGTACCTCGATCTGGTGCCAGGTCCCGACTTGGGACGATACCTGGACTAGGGGCCAGACGTTCCCAACCTGGGACGGTATCTCGACTAGGGGCCAGACCTTCCCAACTTGGGACGGTATCTCGACTAGGGGCCAGACCTTCCCAACTTGGGACGGTATCTCGACCGGGTGCCAGACCGTGCCGACTTGGGACGGTGCCTGGACTGGACGCCCGACTTCCCGACTTGGGAGTACCTCGCGCGGATGCCCGACTTTCCCAACTTGGGACAGAACCACGACGAATGGGCGCGGACCGCGTGCGGGTTCCTAATTGCGTAGGACATTGCCTTTGCCGCTTCGGGGCTTACGATTCCCTTCCGCCGGAAATTTTTCCAGCCAGGGCATGCGCCACATCCTCCAGCGCTTCGTGGGTATATCTGCGGGTCGTATTGATATCGCGATGCCTTAGTGCGCGCTGCACGTCGGTAACGGGTACGCCGGCGCGTAGCAGATGTGTGGCGTGCGAATGCCGCAACCAGTGAGTCGACGCCGTGCGAAGCCGAGCAGCATCCTCGGTCCGTCCTTCGGACGTCAGGCGGTGGGCTGCCTCGTCAAACGCCGTGCGAACGATTATGTAAATCGCCTGGCGCGTACCCAATCGGCGGTCTAGCTTTTCCTGGCGTTCAGTAGGTTTGGGACCTTGGTGCCTGGAGGGCTGTCGTCCACCGCCAAGAGCTGGGATGACAGCCATGCTATCCGACGAGCTAGGCGTTGGCGGTAGTCCAACAAGCCGCCGAAACCGTGCCAGTTCTTCCATGACGTTGTCGCACGGCACCAGCTGATCGTCGCCTCCTTTAGCCTGTCGGATCCGTACCGTCCAGAATGGGCCGGAACGCCCAACCAGGCATTCGAAGTCCGCCCAGGTGAGCGCGATGACTTCCGAGGCGCGCAACCCAGTCAGAAATAGGAGCGCAACGAGCCAGCGGTCCCTAGCCTTGTGTAGCCGTGCCGACTCCGTAAATGCCGCCCTGCGCTCTATCGCCTCGAATACGGCATCGATTTGTTCGAGTTCCAGAAAGCGTCGCTGAGAACCAAGTCCTGTCGCGACACGCGCTCGCGGCACTGTGGCGAATGGGTTGATTCGCAGTGCGCCGACCCGCACCAGCCAGTCGAACAAGATGCCGACAATGATTGCACTCTGGCGCCGTGAAGCCTCCGATAGTGGCCCTTGGAGCGGCCGCCAATTCGGGCTAGTCCGGCGTGCCCGGCCCATGCTGACCGCAGACGCTGGCGGGTTAGCAAGGAAGGCAAGGTAGTCACTGGCATCCGAGACCTGCCAAGCTGCCAGAGGCCGGCCAATGTCATTGGCATACCACAAGAGACGTCGCGCCTCGAGTTCGTACTGAGCAAGCGTGGTAGCCCTCAGTCCCAACCCTGCAGCCGATTTCGCGTCGAGCCAGGCTCGGGCCCATTGCGCATCGGTGGCCGCGGCGGGCAGCAATGGCCTAGCTAGCGCGTTCGGTACAAGAGACGGCTCATGCGGCAAGGCGGCCGGGACAGATCGGTCGGATGTCATACACGCATTGATAGGCAACAAGCACAGCCATGCCGCCCCAGGTTAGGGGTTGAACCAAGGCCTCCTATTATATTCATTGCAATACCATTATTATGATAATGGTAAATGAATGAATGCGACCCTGGAGTCGGCTACTCTCGGTGCACAGCGGTCGAGGATTAAGCTTTTCCTACGCGGCTACGAAGCTGTCCGGGTGAAAAACCCTCCCAAGGAAGTCCACATTGATCGCAGAAGCGGCGCCACAAGCTTCGAAGCAGCTGATCAAGGCCGCTGGCCGAATAGCCGGCCACCACGCCTTCCAGGCTCTTATTGCGCCCGCGCGTGGTGTCCGGTCGTTCCGTCGGGGCTAATAGCGCTGCTTGCGCCGGTGGCATCATGTCTGCCCAGCCGCGGTCGGCCCAATGCGCCTGTAACGCCTGTTGGACGGAGATATCGATGGTCACCGCCAGCCGGCGCGAACCTTGGCGTTGCAATATCGTGCCGCTACCGCTGGAATGTAAGCTGGCGCAGCGCAGCACCGCCAGCTCGCTCAGTGGCACGCCGCAACTGCGCATCAGTTGGGCTGCAACCAGCGCAGCGCGATGTCGCGGACCCTGTCCCGCTTCTCCCAGCCAAGCCAGAAAGGCCTCCACGGCGGCTTGGTGGGACGGTAGGCGCAGCGCCGTGGGTGCCGTGGCGGGCGCTTGCCTTGGAATGAGCGGGGCGTTCGTCAGATGCCCGCACTTAGCCAATGCGCGAAGCAGTGCCCGAACTACCCGCAAGGCTGCCGCCACCGAACTGGTCCCCAGCGGGCCTTCGAAAGGCCGCCAGTGCATTCTGTCGCGCGCCCCGCTCGGGCCGCACCAGAACGCCGCCGGCTGCGGGTCCGCCAGAAATTCCTCATATGCCTCAAGGTCGCAGACCTCCAACGCATTCAACGTCTTCTTTCGCGACGCATTCCACAACAGCAGCCGCTCTGCCTCACGCCGATAGCTGTTGTGGGTATGTGGCGCCCGGTCCTTTAGCCAGGCGCGTACGAACGCCAGATCGTCGCCGAGCGTCCGCCCTGCTGCGGAATTTGCCGCTGGCGCCAGCATATGCTCGAGTGGCACCGGATATGGCATACCGGGGGCCAAGGTGAGCGGCACCAAGGCGTCGCGACGGGCATGGGCGGCAGGCGGAAGCACATAGGTATTGACTGCCGCAGCGCCCATGGCAGCTCGTTGGCGCACCAGCCAGTGCGTGATGACCTCCGCCGACTGCGCGCCGATACGTGGTACAGCGCGCCACCAGCTGCTGCCGCGCCGATTCGCCAAGGACGTCAGATCCTCAATCCGCCGGATATTGGCCGCCGCCAGCCGGCGCGCCAGGCTCGGCTTGAACCAAAGCGAGACCTCGTGCTGTGGCTGGGGGTAGCTCTGCCCAAGCTGCTCAAGCGCCGACACAGCGTCTACCCGCCGGGTCATGCCAACATCCGACCGCGCCCGCAGCGCTTCAAACATGCTGGCGATTTCGGGCTGACCGTGCTGTAGGGCGAACTGCACCAGGCGGTCGCGCAATGCCAGGATGCGCTGGATCGCCTGGGCCTCGCTCAGGTGCTCATCCTCATCCGGGTCCACCAAGTAGCGGTTGGCGATGTCCACCGGCCGCATGCCTTGTGCATAGGCACGGACTACGGCAAATTCGGTGCGGGTGAGCTTGGTGACGGCGTTGAGGCTGGGATCGCTAACCATCGCAAACTGCGCTAAGCGCTTGATCTATAACAATATTCAACAGTAGTCACCCAGAGCCGGACGAAAATGCTGACTAAAGCGCAATGTAAATTATTTTTGTGCCCAACGCTACGCCTTTCGGCTGACCTTGCGCGGCCTGTCCTCGTTTGGTCCAAAGCAGTTGTCTGTTGAGTGTCGTTGAGCCCGGTTCGGCATTGCCGACGATGGATCCGGCCATCAGGCGACAGCGCACCTCCGAGGCGATCGCGCGCTTGCTGGTGCGCGAAAGTCAAAACCAGCCGCTCATGGTCCTATCGAGGGGCTGGATAATGGCGAGGAGGGCACCCACCGGGGTGCCTGGCACAGACCGCTATGGATATACAGCTCGCAAGCCCTTCCGTCGGGCATTGGCTCGTGCGCGCCAGGATCATTCCGTTTCGAAGGTGAAGCGGCCTTGCCTTCCCAGCTTGCGGAGATGGTGGCATTGGCACTTGTTGCGAAGCTCACGCCGCTGCAATGCCTCGGAGGAGCTATGCCTTGATGCCCTGTAGGGCGATGGCGGCCACGGCGTCGGTGGCCGCGGCACATCAATTGTTGAAGTGTTGAAGACCAGCATTTCGTGCGAACCGCGCTCATCATGCGACCGCCAGTGCCGAGGATCATCACCCGCGGGACCGTGGCTCTTAACTGGGAAGTAGGCTAGAAGTTCTGCAGAACTACGTTGGCATCAGGTCCTCGATCCCTCTGGAGTGAGAGCTCTCTTGCCTTTCGACTTACCTCACCTCACCATCGCCCCAGCCCGGCAAGCCGGGTTGCGGCCCGTCAGGAACCACGTTTGCAGCGTGCCGATCCCTTTCGCCTCGATTGCGCCGCGCTCTTCGAACAGGAACGAGTCGCCCAGCAGGCGCCTGGTCGCGTCGGTGACCTGCACCCGTCCGGCCACGCCGTGGGACTCCATCCGGCTTGCGATGTTGACGGCGGCACCCCACAAGTCGTAGATGAACTTGCGCTTGCCGATGACACCGGCGACCACTGGTCCGCTATGGATGCCAATGCGCATCTGCAGGTCGAAGCCGGTGCGCTGGTTGAAGTGCATGAAGGCCTCTGTCATGTCCAACGCCATCTGCGCAGCCCGCACCGCGTGATCAGGTGCCGGCTCCGGCAGCCCCGCGGCCGCCATATAGGCGTCGCCGATGGTTTTGATCTTCTCGAGGCCGCGGAGGTCGGCAACGGTGTCAAACTCGGTAAAGATCTCATTGAGGACGGCCACCAGCTGCTCGGGGCTCATGCCCGCCGAAAACCGCGTGAAGGCCACGATGTCCGCAAAGAGGACCGTCACGTCCGGAAAGCTGTCGGCGATGAGTTCCGGATCGCCGCTGGCGACAAGATCTGGACGCGCTTTCAGCCGTTCAGCGATCGAGCAGGGCAGCAGATTGAGCAACAGCCGCTCCGACAATTTCTGCTCGGCCTGAAGCCTGTCGTAGAGGCTCTGGAGTTCGTCGTGCTGGCGGCGGATCAATTCCCAGCTTGCCTGCAGTTCCTCATTCTTCCGCGCCAGCACGGCTTCTGCGTGCTTCTTCTCGGTGATGTTGCGTCCTTCCGGGAGCAGGAATACAACGTTTCCGTTCGAATCCCTGATTGGCAGCAGCGAGAAGTCGACAATGATCGTCTCCTCGCTCTCGCTCTCGCCCTTGACGTAGTTTTCGAAGTCGCAACGGACAAATTCGCCCTGGCTTGCGCGTTGGATCATTTCTCGCAGCAACGCTTGGGTCTCTGGTGAGCCCACCCACCAGCGTGCCTCCCAAAACGGCTTCCCTCGAATGTCGTCCATCCTTATGCCAATCGCCTCGAGCGCGGCACGATTGATTTCGAGCATCGTGCCGTGCGCATCCAGCAGGCCCACGAACTGGTACATCGCGTCCAGCATGATGCGCGCGAGCTTGTCCCGCTGGGTCTGGAAATCGTCGCTCACAGAAAGCGTGACATCTCGCACCCGGAGTTCCATGGGGGTGAAGAAATGCCGTCGGTGAATGGTAGCCATGCTTCACCTCTTGCGCCTCGGGCACCGCGACGAGCGCGAGCCCGTTTTCGTCCAGACCGTGACTACCTCTTGAACCATAGTTTGTCGGCGGTCCCCATGGAAAGCCAGCTAGGGGCTTCAAAACAGCAGAGTCAAGCGTTGTGCGAAAGGCACCTGACCGTGGTCAGTTCACGTTCCGAGGCGGACTACCGCAAAGTCCAATATGCCGCTTTGATCATATTGGTGGGCTGAAAAGCGGAAGGCTCGGAAAGGCTGGGAAGGTTTGGTAAGACGACCTGATCGCCAAGGCTCAAGCCTATAGGGCCTGGAGGAGAAAACGGCACTCGTGCGCGAGGCACTAAAGGCCTTGATCCAGCGTGAAGCTGCGAAACGACTCGCGAATCTTGGCGGTAGCCAACCGGGCATCAAGGGGGCGCCGCGTCGCCGGCAGGACATCGAATGATTCTTTCGGCATGTCTAAGCGGCGCCTACGACTCCAGAACCTCCAGCCCGTTTTCGGCACACCATTGCCTCAGAGCTCTTTCGACACAGTCGGCTTCAAAGGAATACCAGATCTCGAGAATGCCTTCGCGCTCCGCCAGATCCTTAAAGCGCGCGTAAGCCCCTGGCCGTCGGAAGAATTCTTCAACCTGATCGTAACGCTCAGGCAATTCTTGGGCGACAAACTGGAGGGCGAGACGTCTTCCAAGACCGAGCTCGGTCTTATGCGGTATTGCAACGTAGCGGTCCGAAGTTTCAATGTCGTCAGGAATCTCCTCGTCGAAGTCGTCATTGAATTCAGATGTCCAATAGATTTTGCCGGTATCGAGTGAGACATAGGCGTTGTGCGCCGTCGGCGCCGCGCAGCTAACGAACTCGAAGGACATGGAAAGATCGTCGTATTTGACTGCGACCATGCCTGTACTCCAATGGGTTGCGAGTTGAACGGGCCCAGGGATATCCGGCGACAGCTGGTCAAAAGGGCCCATGCACGATGGTAGCCGCTCGTCGTCGACAGCGAGCTGTGCCCAAAGTTGTCGCGCACAAAGCGCAGGTCAACCTGCCGGTCGGTCATGTGCGAGCCGGCGGAGTGACGCGGCCAGAGCGCCGAGACGCTGGCCAGCACGGCGGCTTGCGGTTCCCATTCCGGCCCGCGCGCCCGCAGGCGCGCCGCGGCCATGCCGAACACCTCTTTGAGGATCAGGTGCAGCGCACCGCGCGACAGCGCTCTCGTCGCTTCCAATCACGGGCAGCACCAGCCGTGAAGTGTAATAAAAGCGGTCCGTCGGGCGACGCCAGGGGTTGAGAACGAAGCTCTATTACTGCTTGGCGCCCGCTTCTTTGAATTCCACATCCTCCACGTCCTTGTCACTCTTTTCGGCGCTCACGTCTTTCGCGTCTGCGGCGCGACCGGAGCCAGTGTCCGGCTGAACCTGAACGTCCGCATAGATCTTTTCGCCGAGGTTCAGCGAGGCCGTGGCCAGGGCCTGCGCCTTGGCGTCGATCTCGGCCTTGTCGGAGGTCTTCAGTGCCGCCTCAAGGTCCTTGATTGCGGATTCGATCTTCTCCTTCTCGTCCGCGTCCAGCTTCTCGCCGTATTCGGTCAGCGCCTTGCGCGAACTGTGTGCCAGCGCGTCGCCGTGGTTGCGCGCATCGACCAACTCCCGCTGTCGACGGTCTTCGTCAGCATGAGCCTCGGCGTCCTTTACCATGTGCTGGATCTCGCCTTCAGACAGGCCGGAGTTGGCTTTGATGGTGATCCGGTTCTCCTTGCCAGTAGCCTTGTCCTGCGCCGACACGTGCAGGATGCCATTGGCGTCGATGTCAAACGTCACCTCGATCTGCGGCATGCCGCGCGGCGCCGGTGCAATGCCCTCCAGGTTGAACTCGCCCAGCATCTTGTTGCCCGTAACAATCTCGCGTTCGCCTTGGTAGACCTTGATGGTCACCGCCGCCTGGTTGTCGTCGGCCGTAGAAAAGATCTGAGAAAACTTGGTCGGGATGGTGGTGTTCTTGGTGATCATCTTGCTCATCACGCCACCGAGGGTCTCGATTCCCAGCGAAAGCGGCGTGACGTCAAGCAGCAGCACGTCCTTGCGATCACCGGCGAGCACCGCGCCCTGGATCGCCGCCCCCACCGCCACCGCTTCGTCGGGGTTGACGTCCTTGCGCGGCTCGCGGCCGAAGAACGCTCTGACTTTCTCCTGCACTCTGGGCATACGGGTCTTCGAGCATGACGGATTGCTTCTCGGGCTGGTTGATGAAGTACGAGGCCAGATAACCGCGATCGCACTGCATGCCTTCGACGACCTCCAGCTCGCTCTCCAGCGACTTGCCGTCTTCGATCGTGATGGCCCCGTCCTTGCCGACCTTGGCCATCGCGTCAGCGATGATCTTGCCGATCGCCTCATCAGCGTTGGCGGAGATCGCGCCGATCTGGCCGATCTCCTTGCTCGTAGTGCAGGGCCGGCTCAGCTTGCGCAGCGCCTCGACGACCGCGCTCACCGCCAGGTCCATGCCGCGCTTCAGATCAATCGGATTCAGGCCCGCCACCACGTCCTTCATGCCCGCCTGAACCATCGCCTGGGCCAGCACGGTGGCGGTCGTGGTGCCGTCGCCGGCCACGTCGGATGTCTTGGCCGCAACCTGCTTGACCAACTGGGCCCCCATGTTCTCGAACTTGTCGCGCAGCTCGATTTCCTTGGCGACCGACACCCCATCCTTGGTGATCAGCGGGGGCCCGAACGATCGTTCGAGGACCACATTGCGCCCCTTGGGGCCGAGCGTGACCTTGACGGCGTTGGCCAGCAGGTTGACTCCCGCCACGACGCGGCGGCGCGCGGACTCCTGAAATTGGATCTCCTTGGCTGGCATGATGAGACTCCTCGCGAGACGCCAGTCTTCTGTTCCTTCCTCTATTCAACGACGCACAGAATATCCTCGTCACGCATCACCAGTACCTCCTCGCCTTCAAGCTTGACGGTGGTGCCCGCATACTTGCCAAATAGCACGCGCTCGCCAACCTTCACGCTCGGCGCGCTGACATGGCCGTCGCCAGGCGCTTGCCGGGGCCGACAGCCAGGGCTTCGCCCTGGTCCGGCTTTTCGGCGGCGGTATCGGGGATGACAATACCGCTGGCCGTCTTGTGTTCTGCGTCCAAGCGTTTGACGATGACGCGATCGTGTAGTGGACGGATGTTCATAGCCTTGCTCCTCGTCCCATCACTGTGATCATGAGCTTGTCCGGCCGATCGGGTCGTGTCCGGGCGGCCGTTCAGGGCATTCACGTGTCAACGCCGGCGTCTGGATTCAAGCCACAAGCATTATTGGCCAGGAACCGATCCTGGCGCTTCACTGAATGGCCGGCACGGTGCCGAGCTTCTCTGCCAGCATTCGCTCATATACGCCAAAATGCACATCCACCTCTGCCTGACTGACGACCACAACGTCAATCGTGATCTGCTCGGGCGCTAAGCCGAACATCGTGGCCAGTGCCACTTCCAGGTGGGGGGCCGCCACTCTGTCCTTTTCGAACGTCGTGCCGATGCTGATCACGTAAGCATCGCCTTGCGCCGTGACGTCGACCAAACGGGCCCGCGCGCTGAGGTTGTTATCGATCGCGACTGTGACCAACTCCGCTACGCGCCGCGTCCGCTCGGTAGGAAAGCCGCGCGTGCACTTGAGCCGCACCCGATGCCTGCCTAGCGTCACCCACTCAGAATCGAATTCCATCGAAGTCTCCATCTCGGGAAGTGTTTGCCGCGAAAATAGAGGCCAGTCCTGCGATTTCACGCGAATCTATTCCCTTGACGCAGCTCGTCATCTTCCGCTCACTTCACCTCGATCTTCTTCACCGTAGATTGTGACGAGCCGGTCTTGGGTAGACGCAGCGTCAATACGCCTCTGTCGAACTTCGCATCGATGTGATCGAGGTCGATGCCATTGGGTACTGCGGTGGCGCCCTTGCAGACGCCACCGGTACCCTGCGGCGGCAACTCACGCCACGTTGACTGCAATGCGGCGCGGACGCGCTTCGTCGCGACGCGGGATCGTCAGCTTGAGCACGCCGTCCTGCAGGTTCGCCTCGATCTTCGACGCGTCAAGGTCGGCACTTAGCGAGAAAGCGCGGGCGAAGTGAGGCTGCCGAATCTCCGCGTGTTGCACCCGCAGGCCTTGGGGCATTGGCACGACCGCTTCCGCCTCGATATGGAGGTTGCCGTCGTGGACATTCACCTCAAGCTTGTCCTTGGTCACACCCGGAAGATCGGCCCAGAGGGTGACGCCGTTGCTGTCCTCGACGATGTCGACCGCGGGAAGCAGGGTCATCGTCGACGTGGACCTGTCCTCCTGGCCTTTTGTCACCGCGTTCTGGTTGCGCTCAGTCACTTGGGTAGTCTCGTTCATGGCATTCTCCTCACGTTACTGGACCGTGATCGCCCGGGGCTTTGAGGCTTCGCGCTTGCCGACACTGATAGACAGGCAGCCGTTGGCATAGCGCGCCTGGACTTTGTCGGGGTCGGCGCTCTGTGGCAATTCGACCACACGCCGGAACGTGCCTGTGAATCGCTCTTGCGCGTACAGCCGGACCTCCGGATCATCCTCCGCTTGCGCCGCTTCGCGCTCGCCGCTGATGGTCAGCAAGCCCTTGTCGATCGACACCTCGAATTTGTCTGGCTTGAGCCCCGGTGCGAACGCGACAATCTCGATGGAATCGTCCGTGGCGCCGATATTGACGGGGGGAAATGCCCCGAAACGGCCGGAGCGGATGCTGGATGGGAACCCGCCGAACAAACTCGCCATCTGCCTCTGCATGCGGTCGAGTTCGCTGAAAAGGTCGGTCCCAAAGAATAGATCACTCATGGTCGTATCCTCCTTCGATGCAGCGAGGAGGCGAAGGGGCATACGCGCTCCCATCCACCTGCCAAGCTGCTGGCAAACAAACAGAAACACGCAGCGCGCAACGGTCGCGACTGCCTGAGCGAAAATAAAATAGTAATTGGCCACCCAAATTTCAAGGGGGCCAGCTTGCGCCGTTCCGCGAAAGGACATCGGCTGCCCCGGTCACGGTTGGGCAGATTCCCTTACATTGCATCACCGGGGTTGCTTCCGTTACACGCGCCACATCCATGTGCCGCATGGAGCGCATTTGTCGCGCCGCCTGGCGTTGGGGTAAGGGCCGTACCTGACGCTTGCTTTCGCAATCACGCCTTTGACCTCGCTTCTATGTACCCGCGGCTTTCGACGCCGGTTACAGGCCGGTCGGCGACGCCGGCGTGCTTTGGCATTCGAGAGCGCGCACAACAGCTAAGCCCGCCGATGGTTGAAAATTTTCCTTCCTACCACCTAGCATAATTAATAATAATTCATGAGCGACCAATTTCACTCAGTAAATTTGTATATCTGGGATAAATCGCCTAAGTCCCAGTTGCCTCCAGTCAAAACCACGCAAACTTTCTCATGCGGTTTAAATTGAATGTTGCCGCCCAACAAAGCCCCGATACCAATCGAAGCAGCGGGCTCAGCAATCAATTTTGCATCTTTTGCAAGCATGCGCATGCCGGCAACTATAAGTTCGTCTTCTACCAGAACGATCTCGTCCACATATTTTTCAATAATGGGATATGGATTCTGGCCCGGGACACTTATCCTTAGTCCGTCCGCAATAGTATTTTTTAAAGGAAGTGATGTGCGCTCTTTATTCTTTCTGCTGTAAAAATACTTTGGTGTTAGGGCAGGCTCCGCGCCTATGACGCGCACTGATGGGGCGGTTTCTTTGATGGCGGTAGCGATTCCTGAAATGAGGCCTCCGCCACCCATGGGAACAATTACCGTGTCTACCTCTTCCAGATCCTCCAATATTTCACAGCCGATTGTTCCTTGGCCGGCCATTACCAGAGGGTCCTCAAAAGCGTGGACAACTGCATAGTTGCATTCTTCAGCAATTTCATAAACCCGCTTCCATCTGGCAGCCGTATCGCCATCGAAAAGAATAACTTCGGCCCCTAAGGCTTTTGTGTTGGCAATTTTAATTTTCGGTGTGGTAACCGGAAGTACCAGTATCGATTTAACGCCAAGCATCCTTGCGGCATAGGCAAGCCCCTGGGCATGATTGCCCGACGATGTGGCTATGATGCCGTTGGCTATCTCATCTTTCGTTAACGATAGTGACTTGTTCAGTGCACCTCGAATTTTAAAGGCTCCAGTAATTTGCAGCATCTCTGGTTTCAGATATACCTGATAGCCAAAAGCGGTTTCGATCTTTTCCGCACGCAGTAACGGCGTATGTCTGATGAAGGGCTTCAGCCGCTCTTGGGCGTCTCGAATGTCATGAATGGTAGGGTGGTCGAACATGGTACTTATTGATTTTCCGCGTTTAATAACTTTCTTACTCAAAGAACTCAAAAAAAGTCCCGGTCTGGCTTTCTATTGCATTTTGATAGATCTTTGTTGAGGTAGTATTGTCCTGTACGGCCATTCCCGTCGAGTCGAAAATCGTGATCTCTTGATCGTTTTCTCTTCCCGGCTTTCTGCCCAGCAATATCTCGCCAATTTCCCCGTGAATATCGTCCTTGGTGATAATATTGCTATTCAGCGGGTGCCATGTTTCTCCTTTTTCGATGCATTGCTCAATTGAATCATTGACTATTTTTGCATTTCTGAATAACTCTGGATCCAGTTCCTGCTTGCCTTGTTGATCTGTGCCGATCGCAACAATGTGTGTGCCCGGTTTTACCCAGTCAGCTTCCACCAACGATCCTTTACCGCGGGTCGTGGTAATCAGAATATCAGCCTGCTTAACAGCTTCTTTTTTGGAATCTGCCATCACTACAGGAATGCCGAGTTCGGTCTCAATATCAGTTTTATATTTAGATAGCGTATCCGGGTTGCTGTCCCATGCATGGATCACTTCAACGTTCATGATCTCTTTGATGGCGCGAATTTGCATCCTCGCCTGATTTCCTGTGCCAATAGAGGTGATGCTTTTCGCGTTCTTTCTTGCCAATACTTTCACGGAAACAGCGCCGGACGCTCCAGTTCTGAGGCCGGTGATCAAGCTGCCCTCCATAACGCAAATCAACGCACAGCTTCTCGCATCAAATAGAAGAATAGTCCCCATTCCGCTGGGAATGCCGTGAGATTCCGGGTTGTCAATGAAACCTCCAGAAGATGCCTTCATGGAGATGATTTCGTTGGATTTGCAATACCCAAGCTTGAAATCGATTTCGCCGCCAGGTGGCGGGAGGTGTATTCCGATATAACCTGGTTGAACTACCTGATTGCCGCTAAAGGCCCTGTATGCTTCTTCCACAGTACCTATGACTTCCCTCATGCAAATCAGTCTGCTTACTTCCTCTTTCTTAAGCAGCAGTGTTTTCATTTAATTCATCTCCATTATTTTCGATCGTCATATCGGTGCGGACGTCGGCAAAGAATAATCGTCTTCCGTTAGCAAAAGCTGACGAGCAGCTGAATTCATTGCAGCCCGTCCTTGAGGCGATACCATGCGCCCACCAGGGGCAAAAACCATGGTTTTCCAAAGTGTCCGGGGATGGCGGGCCAGTCGAAGTCTTTCCAAGGGTTGAGATCGGCGCGTCCGTCCATGATCTCCGCCATCAGCGTGCCCATCAGGGTGGCCATCTGGGTGCCGTGGCCGCTATAGCCCATCGAATAGTAGACACCGTCTCGCTGGCCCGCGCGAGGCAAGCGATTGGCCGTCATGTCTACCATGCCGCCCCAGCAATAGTCGATCCGTACGTCGGTCAGTTCGGGATACACGGTTGCCATTTGCTGGCGCAAGATCAGTCCGCTTTTCTCGTCCGAACTGAGGTTCGACGTCGCGAAGCGTGCACGACCGCCAAATAACATGCGGTTATCGGGGGTGACACGAAAGAAGTTGACGAAATTCTTGGTGTCAGTGGCCATCCGGCGGGTTGGTAGCAGCCGGTCTAGCAGTTCCTGCGGCAAGGGTTCGGTGACGATGAGGAAGGCCCCAACCGGCACGATCCTACGCCGGATCCAGCCGAGCGGTCCTATCTGGGAGATACCGCTCGCCAGCAGCACCTGCGGCGCGCATATTTCCCCCCGCGGCGTTCTGACCACGTATCCGCACCGAGATCCTCTCTGCAAACCTAAAACCGGGGTACGCTCCAGAATGTACGCTCCGCGAGATTCCGCAGC
Organism: Cupriavidus sp. IK-TO18; assembly: GCF_015549295.1. NCBI lineage: Bacteria > Pseudomonadati > Pseudomonadota > Betaproteobacteria > Burkholderiales > Burkholderiaceae > Cupriavidus > Cupriavidus sp. IK-TO18. The sequence continues at coordinate 24,045 of NZ_JADGMP010000042.1, read as the reverse complement.
CTTCGCGAGACCACGAACATAGCGACCGACGTGCATCCCAGCACTCTTTTCGAAGATCAACCCGCCGTGATAGTGGTTCGAGCCGATTTCGTCGCAAAGCTCCGCCTTTGTCAAAAGGCGCGTATCAGGGTCGACGCTCGCTGCGAGCAACGCCTGGCTTCGCGCGAGCTTGTCGTAGTGCTCGGGCTTTGCTGCGAGTTTGAGCTTACCCGTGCGGACGAAATCGCAATCGATTGACTCTTCCCTGACCAGCCGCTCGACCGTATCGACGCCCGCGTCGAAGGCCAGGTATAGCCGGTTGGCCAGTTCGGTGCCGATCCGCTGCGAGAGTGAAGCATAATCTTGCGCAAAGCCGTTATTGCACATGCCGCCATTTCGTCCCGACGCCGCATGACCAACGGTCTCCGCTTCGCATACCATGACGCGTGCGCCTTTCTTGGCAAGCGCCAATGCCGCAGCGGTACCCGTTATGCCCGCGCCAACCACTACCACGTCGCAACTTCCATCCGGCACGTCAGGCGATCTGCTGACGAACGGCTCGGAGGTGTCCAGCCAGTAAGAACTAAAATGCATTAGAGACTCCCCGGCGGACTTGTAATTGTCGCAGGCTCAACACGATCCGTTCCGTTGCTCGGTTCAGCCTGGGTGGGGGCGCTAAACTCGCGGACTAGCCAGAGCGCGCCGACCGGCGTTTCATCGCACGTCAGGATTATCGGCCCTCTTAAGCTTGTGTGGCTGAAAACTCAATTAAGCCACCGTTAAGTCAAGCTTAATGGTCTGCATGGTGTGAGGCGGCACCCCCAGCGTAGGAAGAGTCTTTCGCAGGAATGGTCCCTTGCCTGCTCACGCGGTGCCATAGAAAAAAGAACGCCATCCTGTTTAATATGGAACGAAACCCTTCGTTAAAGGTCGTTAAAGGTCCATCAATGCTTGAAGTGGAAGACTTGCGCATGCTGTGTGCGCTGGGCTCGTCACAATCGCTCGCCGCGGCGTCGAGACTGTTAAATCTGACTCCCCCTGCTGTTACGGTGCGTCTTCAGCGGATAGAAGAACGGATGGGGTTTCGCCTCGTCATTCGCGCCGCCAGAGGTATTTCACTCACCACCGAAGGCCAGCAGCTTGTTCAGGAAGCGATTGAAATCCTGGAGCGAATCGAGTCGATTCCCTCACGCGTCGCGGGCGATAACAGCGGTGTGAGCGGCCATTTGCGCGTTGTGGCGCCCTTCGGGTTTGGTCGCGTCTATGTCGCGCCGCTGGTTCGTGATTTGCATCGCTCGCACCCAAATCTTGCGATTTCCCTCATCCTGGCGGAAAGCCCACTCGCGGCAGCCTCGGGCGCCGACGCGGTCGTGTCGATCGGCAACGTCAAGGGGTCTTCCTGGATAGGTCATTACCTCGCCCCGAACGACCGGTTCCTGTGCGCGAGTCCGGCCCTTGCCCTTCGGCTGTCGAAACTCGATCATCCATCCCAACTCACACAGTACGAATTTCTGACATTGCGCGAGAACGACGAATACGTCACCCGCCTGCGTTTCACTCAACAGGAAACTGGGGCAAAGCGTGGGCGCAAAGTCGTTACGATCCGGCTGGATAGCACATTATCGTCAAACGACGGCACCGTGGTCAGGGACTGGGCGATGGACGGCCTGGGCATTGTGGAGCGCTCGGAATGGGATGCCGCACCGTTGATCGCCGAGGGTAAGCTGAAGCGACTGTTGCCCGCTTGGCGGCTAGAACCTGCGCCAGTGATGGCCCTGACGCCGACGCGTCAGGGCTTAACAGTCCGCCAACGCTTGTTTCTCGATGCGGCCAAGCGGGCCTTCAGCCCTGCACCTTGGCGCAAATGACGTCACGTTTTAATCAACAGAAGACCGCAAGCGCCTCCTAAAGTTGGCCGTCCTGGTAGGGAGTGTCGCCAACTACGCATCGCGCCGGCGACCACTACGTCGGCACCAGCGCGAGATTTTTATGGGCAGTGCGGATTTCATTAATCCCAGTCCGGCCTTCCGGTTGCAATAATTCGCAGCGGATACCCCCGTTGCTCAAGCGGCTTGCGCAATACGATCCGGCTGGAAAATTTTTCGATCCCGATATCGTCTTTCAACAACTGCTCCATGAGCGCCTGAAAATAAGCGATATTAGGTGCGATGACTTTCAGAAGGTAATCGTAACCGCCACTGACGTTGTAGCATTCGACGATTTCGTGGTACTTCCCAACCCCTGCTTCAAATTTGCGGAAGTCTTGGGGCCGATGGCTGCTGATAGTGACCTCGGAAAACACGATTACGTGGCTGCCCAGCTTCTCCAGTGCGACCTCCGCACGGTAGCCACGGATAACGCCGGTCTCCTGAAGCCGTTTCGTGCGGAGAAGACATGGGCTTTCACTGAGGCCAATGGCTGCGGCCAGGTCGACATTCGAACAGCGTCCCTCGCGCTGAAGATGCACAAGAATCTTGATGTCAAACTGGTCGAGGGAAGCTGAAGCTCGCATGAGTCGATACTACCGTCAGTGTCGGCCCTAGTTACCTCCGTTTTGCCGATTGCACTGTGTTAGCGCTTCGTCGAGCGTTTCGATGACGATGCCGGCTTGTTCCGAGGATAGCACCAGTGGCGGTCGAATCTTGAGAACATTGTGCCCCATCGCACAGGCGCTGAGCAAGACTCCCTTGTCGCGCATTCGATTGACTACCCGGGTGGTGAGCTCGCGATCGGGCGTTCGCGATGCGCGGTCCGAGACAAGTTCCACACCGACGAACAGGCCCACGCCACGCACGTCACCAATGGCCTCGTGTCGGCTGGCGAGATCGGCGATGCCGTTACGCAGGATGTTGCCTACCCTGGCGGCATGCTGCACCAGGCTTTCCTTCTCGATCGTATCCAAGACTGCCAGCGCAGCCGCACACGATACGGTATTGCCGGCGAATGTGTTGAAGTATCTTGAGTTCTTTCCGAATTCTGCCAGCGCGTCAGCGGTGGCCAGCAGTCCCGCGACAGGTTGTCCATTGCCCATCGGCTTGCCGAGGGTGACGATGTCGGGGATGACACGGTGACGCTGAAAGCCCCACATATGCTCGCCGGTCCGGCCGAAGCCTGGCTGGACCTCGTCGGCGATGAAAAGGCCGCCAGCCCGCTTGATCGCGTCGACCGCGCCCTTCAAAAAGCCCGCTGGTTCAGGAAGGATGCCGTCGCTCGTGAACAGGGAATCGACAATCAGTGCCGCAGGCTTGATGCCGTGACGCCGAAGATCGGCGATCGCCGCCTCGACATCGCGCGTGAAGCGTTCTGAGAGGTCAGCACCCTCAGCATGATAGAGACGCGGTGCTGGAACCAGGCGAACGTGGGCGCCGAGATCGACTGTCACGCCGAGTGATGGCGAGAATTGCGACACTGCGTCGGTAAAGCCATGATAGGCGGTTTCGGTCACGATCACGCCCGTGCCACCGGTGCGCACCTTTGCGATGCGATAGGCAAGGTCGTTTGCCTCGCTGCCCGTGCAGGTCAACATGAGATGGGCAAGGTTAGTCTCAGGCACGCTCGCGAGCAGGCGTTCGGCGAGCTCAAGAATCGTGTCGTGCAGATAGCGGGTGTTGGTCGCCAGCGTCTGCACTTGCCTGCATATCGCCTCGGTCACCGCGGGGTGACAATGTCCAAGTGACGCGACGTTGTTGTAAACGTCGAGGTAACGGCGACCTTCCGGATCGATCAGCCACACGCCTTCGCCGCGCACGATGTGAAGCGGATGCTCGTACATCAGCCTATATGCCGGGCCGAGCAATGCATCGCGCCGATCGATCATCGCCGCAGTGACAGGTCCCACGTTGGCACGTCCGGGGATATAGGCGTTGACCATGTTGAGGTCAGTGGTACTTTTCATTCACTTATCCTTTTCGTACTTCGGTTAGTAGTCGGTCGCGCGCCTCATTGCGGGAAAGAGCGGCCATCTGAGAGAGCGCTTCCCATGCTGCGGGATTGTGGCGCATGATGTAGGCCCGGTTCTCGGGGTAGCGCGCGGCGCGCCATTCCGAAATCAGCGCTGTGATCAGGTGGCGTGTCGCCATGAGATCAGTGATGATCTCTTGCTCGATTTCGGTAAGCGGCAGCGTCGCGTGATAGGCCCCGACGAACTGCGCAGGCCCCTCGAAGGGATCGGGGTTGCCAGTCATATGAAAGGCCGCCGCCGTAGCGACCTCGCCGACCAGCGGCGCATGAAGCATGTCGCCGAAGTCGATAATCCCCAAAATGCGTTCATGATCGTCGGGTGCGACCAGAACGTTGTAGAGATGGTAGTCGTTGTGGATTACCTGCGCCCTCACCGAGGCGAGACGCGGCAGGACATGGTCGGTGAAGCGCGACATGAACGACTCAGCGAGCGCGCGACGCGGGGCGTCCACGATGCCATCGAGCTTGGCTCTCAGCCGGTGCGCCGCCGAAACATTCCAGAGCAGATTGTGCATCGCGGAAGGATGCGTGAAATCGCGCAACGCGAGGTTTAGCTTGGCGAGCACTGTCCCCATGGCCCGACGCTGTGCGGCGGTCCGGGGAGTCTCCCGAATCTGGACGCCGTCGAGATAGGTAAGCATCCGCACGGTGGTTTGAAGCCCATCGGCCAATGCCACAGTGTCGCGCGTACGTCCGCTAAGCGTCCGCACGACTCGGGGCACTGGCTGGTCGGGCGATACACGCGCGATGTGTTCCAGCGCAGCGATCTGGAAATCGACCACTGAAACCGGCTCGGATGGATTGCTGATCTTGACAACGTAACGAGTGCCGTCCGCCGTCTCTATGCAACAATTCTGGTCTCGTTCACCGGCCAATGATTTGACACTGCCATCGATACCGTAGAGACGATTGACCAAGGCTCCCACTTCGTCTAGAACAAGGCTGGGCGCCGCTGTGCTCAACGCCGCTGCCGTAATCGGGCGATTCTCCGGCATCCTGCGTCTCATTTCACCATCGCGGTGGGAAGCAGGCATTCAAGTCCAAGCAAACCGGGAAGTTGGCGAACATCGGTCAACCTGTTGACACCATAGCTATCGGAGGTGGGCTCGTGGCCCCGATCGATGAACGCTTTGGCCATGAATCCCAGATCGGACGCCGTCATGAGGTCATAACGAAAGCTCGACGAGACGTGCATCATCTGGTCTGGTCCGCAACCGAGTTGATCGAACATATATTCGAACATCTGGGCCCGCGGTTTGTAGGCGCCTGCTTCCTCGGCGGTGTAAACGGCGTGGAAGGGCGCCTTGAGGTGCGCGACGCTATGCGGAATCAAATCGACCATCGAATTCGAGAGAATCACCAGCGGGATGTGCGGAGCAATTGCCTCAAGCACCTCAACTACGTTCGGATGGGGCTGCCAAGTTGGGACCGCGTCGTACAAGGCGACCGCATCAGATGAGCGATATTCAACGCCGTGTGCCTGGCACGCCCGTTGAATGGAATTTTCAATAACGTCAAAGAAAGGTTTCCACTCGCCTAATACTTCATCGAGGCGGTAAAATCGGAAGCTGTCAAGAAATGCCTGCATCCGATCAGTCGGAACGCGATCTTCGAAAATCTTCTTGGCTGTCGGCCCCATTTCGAAGTTAATGAGAGTACCGTAACAATCGAAGCTGATGAATTTCGGTTTGTATATCATTTGGGTGATTCTCTGCAGGTGGACAAGTACAAATAAGTTTATTGGTATCAGTGCTAAGGAGATGCTTTTTTGCGGAGAGAACCAGGCAGTTTCCACTTGAATCTCGAGCACGCCTGATATTTCCTACGTCGAGCGTTCAGATCCAACTTTGTCGGGCGGCTCATTAAGGCAGGGCCTGAGGACAGGGGCATATTGAGTCTCTTGCGACACTGCGAGACCGGCGCAAACATGTCATGCCGCGAACGAAGGCCGCTCGCGCAGCAGCCCAGTTCCCTTGGTGGTTTTCTGCACAGCTTCCAATCTCCCGATCAGCCTCTGGAAACTTGCGAGACGCCTGTCCTGTGGTCTCTAATGACTGTTGTCGGGCCAGGTGGTCAGAGGGGATATGCGCTGCATCAAGTGCGGATTCGATAACCCCGCAGGCGGGCGCTTCTGCGAGGCGTGCGGAGAGAGCCTTGCGCGAATCTGCCCGCAATGCGGCCATGAGTCGGGGGCCGCGGCGAAATTCTGCGGCCTTTGCGGGGTGCTGCTGCCTGACGGCCCTACCGGTCAGCACCGTGGGGCTGCGCCCGCTTTCTATACGCCGGCGCACCTGGCCGAGCGCATTCTCGCCGAACAGGCGGCGATGGAAGCAAGGGGGCAAACCGCTGGCGAACGCAAGACCATTACCGCGCTGTTTGCGGATATCGCCGGCTCGACGGCATTGATTCAGGACCTGGATCCCGAGGATGCCCGCGGATTGATCGACCCCGTCGTGGCCATGATGATGGAGGCGGTTCACCACTATGAGGGATACGTTGCCAAATCGCTTGGCGATGGCATCCTGGCGCTTTTTGGTGCGCCCATCGCGCATGAGGACCACCCCATTCGAGCGCTCTACGCAGCACTCCGGATGCAGGCTGCGATACGCCGTCATAATGAAAAGACGCCTGTAGCGAGGGGCATGCAGCTGCGGATCCGGGTTGGCGTCCATACCGGCGAAGTGGTAGTGCGGGCGATCCGGAAGGATGATCTGCGCACTGACTACGATCCGGTGGGCCACACCATCCATATCGCGTCACGGATGGAAGGCATTGCAATGCCCTCATCGATCACTGTCAGCGAAGCCACACATCGGCTGACGGAGGGCTACTTTGAGTTTCGGACCCTCGGGACGGCATCGGTAAAGGGTATTCAGCAACCGCTTGCCGTTTACGAAGTTGTTGGCCCCGGCATGTTGCGCACGCGGCTGCAAGTCGCGGCGCATCGCGGGTTGTCGCGTTTTGTCGGCCGCCAGGCTGAATTGCAGTGCATGCAGGAGGCGCTGGAGTCGGCAAGGCTTGGCCAGGGACGCGTCCTTGGCGTATCAGGCGAGGCAGGCGTCGGCAAGTCGCGCCTGTTTCACGAATTCCGGACGCGTGCGCAACAGGGCTGCAAGGTGCTCGAAACCTTCTCGGTCTCGCATGGCAAGGCGTTTCCCTATCTGCCATTGATCGACCTGATCAGGGCGTACTTCGATATTGCCGCCCAGGATGACGACCGTCAGATTCGCGAGAAGATCACTGCCAGGCTGATCGCGATCGCCTGTGCCCCGGACGACGTTCTTCCCTATCTGCTCTATCTGCTTGGTATCAAGGATCCGGCGTCGACGCTTCCGATGATGGAGGCTTCGGTACGGCGCCAACGAACTTTCGATGCGCTGGTACGGCTGCTTGTGCGCGAGAGCGAGATCCAGCCGCTGATGGTGCTGTTCGATGATCTTCAATGGCTCGACAGTGAATCAGAGGCCTTTCTCGGTATCCTGGCTGATCATGTGCCCCGGGCAAGCATGCTGCTGCTCGTCAATTACCGCCCCGAATACGCGCATGACGGGGGCATGCAATGCCACGTCAAGCTGAAGCTGGAGCCCCTGGGCCAGGCCGATGCGCAAGGCTTCCTTAGCGCGATGTTGGGTGACCATCCTTCGCTCGAGCCACTGAAGCGCGAAATCCAGTTGAAGACCGAAGGCAATCCCTTCTTCATGGAGGAGGTCGTCACAACCCTCATCGAGGAGAACGTCCTGCACGGAGAACGGGGTAACTTCCGGCTGGACGACCGTGTCGTGTCACTGCATATGCCTACCACCGTGCAAGGCGTGCTTGCCGCCCGCATCGACCGCCTGCCGCCGGCTCAAAAGGAATTGCTGCAGACGCTCGCTATCATCGGCAAGGAATTTGCCTTGAGCCTGGTCCGGCACGTCACGGCGCTGGCGGACAGTGCTCTCCATGCGATGCTCGCCGATCTTCAGGCCGGAGATTTCATTTACGAGCGCCCGGCGTTTCCGGAGGTGGAGTATGTGTTCAAGCACGCGCTGACGCAGGAAGTTGCCGCCAGTTCGCTGCTGAGTGACAGGCGCAGCGCGCTACACGAGCGCACCGCCCAAGCCCTGGAAACGCTGTTCCCCGGCAGCCTGATGGATTACTGCAGCGAACTGGCACACCACTACAGCCGAAGTGGCAATACCCGCAAGGCGATCGAATACCTCGGTCTTGCCGGGCAGCACGCCGCGCAGCATTCCGCGCAGCGCGAGGCAATGCGCCATCTCAATGCGGCGCTCGACTTGCTTAAGACGCTGCCAGAGAACCCCGAGCGCGCACGTGACGAACTGGGCCTGCTGCTGAACCTCGGCATTGCATGCATCACGGCACGGGGCCATGGGGCACCGGAAGTCGAGACAATCTACACGCGGGCGCTGACTTTGTGCGAGCAAGGAGCGGAGACGCCGCAGCGTTTTTCCGCCCAATTGGGGCTCTGGTCCTTCTATCTGTTGCGCGGCAAGCTCTTGACGGCACAATCCCTGGCTGAAGGCCTGCACCAACTCGCCGAAGACAGTGGAGACTCGGAGCAGCGGGCGGAGGCGCAGCGCGTGCTGGGCGTTACACGGTTCCGGCGCGGCGATATCCGAATGGCCCGTACATACCTGGAGCAAGCGCTGGCGCTGCACCGTCCCGACCAGCACGCCTATGGCCACCTGCTGCGCTACGCGCGGAACCCGGCGGTCCACATGCGCAGCTCGCTGAGCTGGGTGCTCTGGTACCTCGGCCTGCCGCAGCAAGCTCTGAACCGAAGCGAGGAGGCGCTCGCGCTGGCACGCCGGGCCGCCGATCCGTTCGGCCTGGCCGTGAGCCTCATCTTCGCGGCCGAGCTGCACCAGCGCCGTTGTGATGCGCAACGTGTGCTGGAGTGCGCGAAGGCGGCTATCGCACTATCAGAAGAGCATGGGTTCCAGCTGTACCGAAGCTGGGGATCGATACTGCGTGGTTGGGCACTGGCCGCAACGGGCAAGGCTGAAGCAGGGATTGACCTGATGCGCCGCGGCTTCGATGATCTGGAGGACGCCGGCGCGGTATTGGGACGGCCCTCACTGCTGGGACTGCTGGCGGATGCGTATCGACGCTCCGCGCAAGACGAGCCTGCGCTGCGTGTGCTGGCCGAGGCCCTGGCCCTGGCAGGGCACACCGGAGAACGCTTTGACGAGCCTGCGTTGCTCCGGCTCAAGGGCGAGGTCCTGGTGCAGAAGAGGGGTCCGCGAGGTGCTTCGTCATCCAAGGCAGACCGCGAAGCCGAGGCGTGTTTCACCACGGCGATGGAACTGGCCCGTGGGGAGGGTGCCAGTTCCATCGAGCTTCGATGTGCGATAAGCCTTGCCGAGCTTTGGCATCGTCAGGGCAAGGACGACGCGGCGCGGCTGTTGCTGGCGCGCGTGAGCGGCCTCTGCACGGAGGACACGGATTCCGCTGACCGGCATCGGGAAAGACAATTGCGTGAAGAGTTGTCCTGAGGCCGGCTACGCGAGCCCTATGCCTGCCCGGTCAGGCCGATGCGTTCCACGACGCTGGCAATGGCTTCACCCATCTCGGTGGTGGAGGCATTACCGCCCAGGTCTGCAGTGCGAGGGCCGTGAATCAGGACGTGCTCGATGGCAGCAAGAATGGCGTCGTGCGCTTTCCTTCCGGCATCGTTGTCCGTGTCGAGGAAGTCGAGCATCATGGCGCCTGACCAGATCATGCCGATGGGGTTGGCAATGTTCTTGCCATAGATATCGGGGGCCGAGCCATGCACCGGCTCGAACAGCGAAGGGAACGTGCGCTCGGGATTCAGGTTGGCCGAAGGCGCCAGTCCCAGCGTACCGGTGCAGGCCGGACCCAGGTCGGACAGGATATCGCCAAACAGGTTGGACGCCACCACCACATCGAAGCGCTGCGGCTGCAACACGAAGCGGGCGCACAGGATGTCGATGTGCTGCTTTTCCCAGCCGACATCCGGATATTCGTCCGCGATGGCGGATGCCCGGCGGTCCCACCACGGCATGCTGATGGCAATGCCGTTGCTCTTGGTCGCCACGGTAACGCGCTTGCGCGGCCGCTGACGGGCCAGGTCGAATGCGAAGCGCAGCGCGCGGTCCGTCCCATGCCGTGAGAAGACGGACTGCTGCATGACGACTTCGCGTTCGGTACCTTCATACATCACGCCGCCGACCGACGAGTATTCGCCCTCGGTATTCTCGCGCACGATGATCGTGTCGATATCGCCCGGCTTCCTGCCGGCCAGTGGGCACGGTACGCCCTCGAACAGGCGGGCGGGGCGCAGGTTGATGTACTGGTCGAACTCGCGGCGGAACTTCAGCAGCGAGCCCCACAACGAGATATGGTCCGGCACGATATCGGGCCAGCCCACTGCGCCGAAGTAGATGGCATCCATGCCCGCCAGTTGCGCTTTCCAGTCATCCGGCAGCATCTTTCCGGTGGCCGCGTAGTAATCACAACTTGCCCACTCGACATGGGTGAAGTTCAGGTCAATGCCAAAGCGGCTTGCGGCGGCACGGAGTACGCGCAAGCCTTCTGGCATGACTTCCTTGCCAATGCCATCGCCCGGGATCACGGCGATATTGTATGTCTGGGTCGTCATGACGAGTCCTGTGAAGTAACGAAACAGCGCCATGGTCGCTACCAGGGCCGCGAGTAGTGACCGAAATTGTAGTGGTTGGATTTCGACGGCACATTGCGTATACCGGGTGGGCGGCAGAAGGAAATCCCGTATTCATCGCCATGCCCGGCATGCTGTGCGTGGCGGCGGCTGCATGCCGGCCGGCATGTGGTCCCATGGACGACATTGCCCCGCTGTCAGAACCGGTACCGCAGTCCGGCGACAAACTGGCGCCCCAGTCCCGGCACTACGGCGAGGTTGCCCCACGAGGCGGGATAGTAGGTCTTGTCGAACACGTTGTGAACGTCCAGGAAAAGGCGCGTGCGGCGATCGAGCTGCCAGTACGTGACAAGCTTCACGGTGGCGTAGGCGGGCAGCGAGTACGTGTCGGTGGCATTTCCGGATCGGTTGCCGACGTAGACGATGCCGGTGCCGATACCATAGCGGCCGCCGAACTTCGGCATGGCATCTTCACGAATGGCGAGCAGACTCGCACTGATCCTCGGGATATTGGCCAGCCGGGTGCCGGGCGCGATGGCATTGTCCTCGGTGACCCTGGCGTTCACCAGTGCAAGACTGCCGCTGATGCGCCAGTGCTCGTCCAGGTTGCCGAATGCATCGACCTCCAGCCCGCGGCTCGCGGCCTGGCCCGTGGCGATGTTGAAGTTGGGATTGGTGGGGCTGCGCGTCAGGACGTTGTGCTTGCGGATGTCGAAGAGGGCAAGGGTTGCCCCTAGCCGTTCGTCGTGGGACTGCCACTTCAGCCCTGCCTCCACCGAGCGGGCGTACTGCGGATCAAAGGCGTTGCCGGCCTCATCCACGCCGCTGTTCGGACGGAACGATTTTCCGAAGGACACGTACGCGGAAAACTGCGCGGTCGGGAGCCACGTCAGCCCGATCCGGGGCGACACGGCACTCTGGCGCTGTCGGGTCGCTGCCGCGGAAAGGAGGTTGTCCACTGACTGGTGGTAGTTATCGAACCTGACGCCGGCAAGCAGCTTCCAACGCTCGTCGATCGACACCTCGTCCTGCAGATAGACGCCCAGGTTGCGCTGGTTTTCGCGCGTCGATATGCCTGGCGAGACCGCCGGCTTCGCTTGCCCGTACACCGGCTCATAGATGTCGATCGCATACGCGTTGGCCGCGAGGCTGGAGTGGGCGATATCCATGCCCATGAACAGGCGGGAGGCTTCGATGCCGAGAAGCATGCGGTGGCCCAGGCCAGCCATATGGAAGTTGCCCTCCACCTCTGCGCGGGCAGACGTGTCGCGGGAGGGCAATGTCCGCAGGCTGTTGCGACGCGTGAGCGTACGGCCATCGGCGAGCAGACTGCCAAACTCCGCGGCGTATCCCTCGAAGCCCGATTCCTTGTAGCTCGCCCCGATCCGCGTGCGCCAGGCCGCAGAAAGCTGCCGCTCGAATGTCAGCTGGTGCGTGTCGCTGGAAAGATGAAGGTTGGGGTCGCTGGGCTCCTGCAGGTAGCGGTCGCGGGGAAGCGTGATTTGTCCGTTCACATTGACGAGGCCACGGTCGAGCGGCGTACGCAACCGCAGGAACTCTCCTTCGTATTGCAGCAGGGTGCGGTCGTCCGGCGCCCATGCCAATGCAGGCGCCACGAGGTACTTGTGGCCGTCGATCAGGGAGCTGCGGCTGGCGCTGTCCTCGGCCATGATGTTGAAGCGATAGGCCAGCGTCTTGCTCAGGGGGCCGGTGGTATCGGCGGTGGCGCGCCGGAACCCGAGCGTCCCGGCACTCAGTTCCGCCGAGGTCGCGGGCGCGAACCTTGGCTTCTTAGTGACGATATTGATGGAGCCGCCCGGTTCACTGCTGCCGTAAAGCGCCGCGGCCGGGCCTTTCAGGAATTCAAAGCGCTCGACCGTGGCGGCGTCGCGCATGGGGTTGTATCCACGCGAGCCGGGAAAACCGTTGACCAGATATCCCATCTCCGTGCTGCTGAAGCCGCGGATGGCATAGTTGTCCCAGGTCCCGCCAAAGTCATTGAGGCGCGCGATTCCGCTGACATAGTCGACGGTGTCCGAAAGCCGTGTCGCGCGCAGGTCGTCAATGAGCTCGGAGGTAACCACGCGCACTGACTGCGGGATTTCACGCAGCGGCGTTTCAGTTCGCGTGGCGCCAGCGGCTTCGGCAGCAACGTACCCGCTGCCGCCTGCATTGGCGCTGACGCGCACTTCGGGAAGATCGGCCGTCGACGCAAGCCCCGGCGCTTCGGCAAGCGCCCCATCGGATAGCGGGAACAGGAACAGGCTGACGTGACAGGCATGGCGCGCGATGCGCCTGGCGCGTGGCGGAAATGATGGCATGAGCGTGGCATGAGTAACTGCAGGGCCGGAATTTAGCCGCGCAGATGATAGAGATTCTCATTCACCTACTCTCTGACCGGGAATCAAGCGGCATGCCGGATTGCGTGCTACCGGGGAAAGCCGGCTCAGGACGCCGAACAATCTGTTCACCTGGACTGGCAAAACGCAATTCAATGCGGCGCGGCACGCTGCGATCGGCACCATCGTTGGCGAGAGTGCTCTTAAGCTGGCAACGATGCAGCACGCGTGGCGCTGCTGAACCTTTTACCTTTCTGCATTCAGTAACACCGGAGCGCACCGATGGACCTCTGGGATCTTGAAGTCCTGTCCAACCATCCCATTCCTCGCCAGATTCAGCCTTCCAATGGAGCGGGGGCCGGCTCATGAGGTGGAACCAGATCGCAGAACCCGTGGCCGACTTGCTGCCGGACCTGATTGCGCTGCGCCGGGACCTGCACGCCAATCCCGAACTTGGCTACGAGGAGCACCGCACGGCAGGCATCGTGGCGCAGGCATTGCGCATGCTGGGTCTCACGGTGCACGAGGGGATCGGCGGCACGGGCGTGGTGGGCACGCTGCGCGCCGGCAAGGGAAAGCGCAGCGTAGGCCTGCGCGCGGATATGGACGCATTGCCAATGGTGGAACTGGGCCGCCCGGCTTATGTCAGCCACGCGCCCGGCAAGCATCACGGCTGTGGCCACGACGGCCATACCAGCATGCTTGTGGGCGCCGCGCGTCAGCTTGCGCGCAGCGGTATCGATGGCACGGTGCATTTCATCTTCCAGCCGGCAGAGGAAGGCAAGGGGGGCGCCCGCCGCATGATCGCTGAGGGCCTGTTCGAGCGATTTCCTTGCGACAGCGTCTATGCCCTGCACAACTGGCCGGACTTGCCGCTCGGCCATGCCCAGACCTTGCCTGGCGCCATCATGGCGGCGGCGGATCGGTTCGATATCGTGGTGCGCGGGCGTGGGGGCCATGCCGCGCAGCCGCACCACACCGCAGACGCCATCCTGGCCGCAAGCCAGCTCGTGTCGCAATTGCACACGATCGTGGCGCGTCGCATTGATCCTGCCGAATCCGCCGTGTTGTCCGTCACGCGTATCGAAGGCGGGCACAGCCACAACGTATTACCGGCCGAAGTGCGGATAACCGGCACGGTGCGAAGCTTCGATATGGAAGCCCAGAGCCGGATCGAGACTGCATTGCGTGCGATGGCGCATGGCGTGGCAACGGCGAGCGGAACCGAGGTCGAAGTGCATTACGACCGCTATTACCCGGCCACGGTGAACAGCCCGCAGGAAGCGGCACTGGCCGTTGACGCGGCCCGTGCCATCGGGCTGGAGGCGCGCATGGCCCCGCGTGCTGCATTCACTTCCGAGGATTTTGCCTTCATGCTGCAGCAAAAGCCTGGCGCCTACCTTTGGCTGGGACAGGGACGTGCCGATCCCGGGCCCGATGGAGAGCGACCGTTGCACCACCCTTGCTATGACTTCAACGACGACGCGCTGCCCCTGGGCGTGCGCTGGTTCTGCGAAGTTGCCCGCCGCTCGCTGGCTCCAGACTGACGCGGCTAACTACCCTATCGACACTGGATCATTCATGAGCATCGTTATCATTCGCCAATCGGCGACCGCCGAAGGTTTCCAACAACAGGGCACGCCTGCCCGCCCTCTGACCCAGCCGCCCTGCGAGCTCAGCGGCATCGACATCGACCTCGAGGGCGCCGGCGAGAGCCATGCCGGTCTCTGGGAATGTACGCCGGGCCGGTTCGAGCGCCAGATTGCGAACGCCGAGGTCATGCACATCCTCGCCGGCGCTTGCACGTTCACCCCAACGGACGGGGAGGCGCAGCAGATCCGTGCAGGTGACACACTCTTTTTTCCCGCCAACACGACCGGCGAATGGCACGTGACGGAAATGCTGCGCAAGGTATTCGTGGTGTTGTCGGCCTGAACGAAACGAAATCTACCCATGGTGGCGCGGCGCAGGCTGCTATTGCTCAGGCTGTCAGGCCGTTGACCGCTCGGATCGGCAGGTCCTGTCCGCTTTCCTTCGACCCATCACATAAGCCTCATCATGACCACAGCTACGCCCACGCGCCAGGAGAAGGATCTACTGGGTACGCGAGCTCTTGATCACACCTTGTACTACGGCGTGCAGACGCTGCGCGCAAAGGAAAACTTCCATCTTTCCGGCCGTTGCATCGGCGAGTACCCGGACTTCATCAAGGCGTTGGCTATCGTCAAGCATGCGGCCGCCAATGCCAACCATCGGCTCGGCCTGCTGGACGCCGCCAAGCACGGCGCCATTGCCAAGGCGTGCGCGGAAGTCTTGGATGGGGCGTTCCACGATGCCTTCGTCGTTGACATGATCCAGGGCGGTGCCGGAACCTCCACGAACATGAACGCCAATGAGGTGCTGGCGAACCGCGCGTTGGAGCACCTGGGCGAGCAGAAGGGCAGCTACGGCCGGCTGCACCCCAACAACGATGTCAATCTGTCGCAATCGACCAATGATGCATATCCGACGGCCATTCGGGTCGGACTGCTCCTGGCTCATCTGCCGCTGCTGGAAAACCTGGGCCACCTTGCGGCCACGCTGGCCAACAAGGCACAACAGTTTGGCGGCATCCTGAAGATGGGGCGTACCCAACTCCAGGACGCAGTTCCCATGACGCTTGGACAGGAATTCCAGGCCATGGCCGATACCGTCTCGGCCGACCTTGAGCAACTGCGTACGCTCATTCCCGCGACGCTGTGCGCCGTCAATCTCGGCGGTACGGCGATCGGCACCGGCATCAATGCGGACCCGCGCTATCAGGCCATTGCAATCGAAGAGCTGGCTGCGCTGTCCGGGTTTCCTGTTCGCGCCGCGCCCAACTTGATCGCCGCGACCTCGGACATGGGCGACTTCGTGCTGCTATCGGGTCTCGTCAAGAAGACGGCACTCCGTCTGTCGAAGATCAGCAATGACCTGCGCCTGCTTTCAAGCGGCCCGCGGACCGGCATCGCGGAAATCAATCTGCCTGCGCGCCAGCCCGGCAGCTCGATCATGCCGGGCAAAGTCAACCCGGTCATTCCGGAAGCGATGAACCAGGTCGCTTATGAGATCGCCGGCAACGATGCCGCGCTGACCCTGGCGGCCGAAGCGGGTCAATTGCAGCTCAACGCGATGGAGCCGCTCATCGCCTACAAGCTCTACGACTCCATTCGGCTATTGTCGCGCGCCGTGCGCATGCTGGACCATGAATGCATCGAAGGGATTACCGCCAACCCCGAGCAATGCTCCGCGCTGGTCCAGCGTTCGATCGGTATTGTGACAGCGCTGAATCCGTATATCGGATATGAGAACGCTACGCGAATCGCGCGCCTCGCGCAGGAAACCGGTCGAACCGTGGTAGAGCTGGTTCAGTCGGAACAGCTCGTGAGCAATGCGCTTCTGGCGGAGATTCTACGGCCGGAGAATATGGTGGCGCCCCGTAGCGCATTGACGAGCTAAGCAAAGCCATGCGGAGCCGCGATTCGCCGGCTCCGCCACGACGCATTCCGATCGGGCGTATCAGCTGCGGCACAGCATGCTGCCGCAGCTTATGGAACGTAGGCTCGGTCAGCCGCTGACCTGGAGGGCCTCAGCGCTGGCAAAGCGTCCGACGGCATAAGGTTCGAGCGGGATCGAGGTCTGGCCGGTGGCGATGAGCTCGGCCATGGTCTCGCCCACACCAGGGCCGATGGCGAAGCCCTCGCCGTTGAAGCCGAAGGCGTAGTGCAGTCCGGGCACCGTGGCGCTGGGCCCCATCACCGGCTGCCAGTCGGAGGTGTAGCCTTCGATGCCGCTCCAGACGCGGATCAGCTGCACGTGCTCGAAGGCCGGCACGAAGCGGCGCAGCTCGCGGAGCTGTCGCAGCACGTTGTCGGGCCTGACGTAAGCGCGAATGCGGTCGATATGCGCCGGTCCCTTGAGCCCGCCGCCGAAGACGATATTGCCGCGCGAGATCTGGCGGAAGTACAGGCCCTCGTATTCGATCGGCGACGAGATGCCGATGGAGGGGCCGATCGCATAGGGCAGCGGCTCGGTCACGCCCATTTGCGGGCCCCGTGCTTCCATCGGCACGGCTTCGCCGAACTGCGCGGCGATGCGGTTGGACCAGGCGCCGCACGCCACCAGCAGCTGCGGCGCGCGAAAGCGCCGGCCGTCGGCGGTGTGGGCAACGAAGCCATCGGGGTTGCGCTCGACCTGCATCACCTCGGCATGCTCGACGATGTGCGCGCCGGCCCGGCGGGCGGCGCGCGCGAAAGCGGGGCCGGCCAGGCGCGGGTTGGCATGGCCATCCTGCGGCGAATACGAGCCCGCCACGATGGCGGGCGCAAAGATGCCCCAGCGCTGGCGCAGCTGCCCGGCGGTGTAGAGCTGCAGGTCAAGGCCGAGCGGCTTCACGTCGTGCGCATGCTGCTCGAGCACGGCGGCCTGCTGTTCGGTGTAACACACGCGCAGATGGCCGTATGGGACGAACTCGAGATCCTCGCCCAGCAGTTCCCTGACGCGGCCCCAGACGGCGCGCGCGCGGTTGGCCAGCGGCATCTGGTGCAGCGCGCGGCCCTGGCGGCGCACATTGCCGAAGTTGGTGCCGCTGGCCTGGCGGCCGACCAGCTCGCGCTCGAGCAGGATCACCGAGAGGCCGCGCTGGCGCAGGAAGAAGGCGGTGGTGGTGCCCATCAGGCCGCCGCCGAGGATCAGCACATCGGCGTCCTGGTTCTGGGTTGCCGTGCTGCTCATGCCTTCACCTCGCTGGTATTCATCATCAATGGCTTGACCGGTGCCTGCGAGCGCAGGCGACCGACTTGTTCGACCGGGATGGCGCAGCGCTGCGCCACGATCTCGGCCGCGGCATGGCCGCAGAAGCGGCCCTGGCAGCGGCCCATGCCGACACGGCTGAAGGCCTTGGCGCGGTTCAGTTCCTGGCTGTCGAGCTCGGTCACGCAGCGGCGCAGCTCGCCCACCGTCACGGCCTCGCAGCGGCACACCACTGTGTCATCGGGCAGAGCGGCGGCCTGCGCGTGCGGCCACGGGAAGGCGCGCGCCAGCCCCTGGCGGAAGCGGTCCATCTTGCCGAGTGTGCGGCGCAGGGCGGCGGACTCGGCGGTGTACAGCTCGCGCCCGCGCGCGTGGCCGAGGTCGGCCAGCGCCGCCAGCGCGGCGAGCCGGCCCGCGGCTTCGGCGCCATCGGCACCGAGGATGCGGGCGCCATCGCCGGCGAGGTAGACGCCGCGGGTGCTGCTGCGCCCGTCCTGGTCGATGCGCGGCAGCCACTGGCGGCTCACGGGCTCGAAGGCGAACTCGCAGCGCGCGAGGTCGGCCAGCTGCGTCTCGGCACGCAGATGCCAGCCCAGGCCGACGGCGTCGCAGGCAAAGCGCTGCTCGCGCCCACTCGCATCGCGCGCGGTGACGCCCTGCACGCCAAGGCTGTCATCGCCGTCGATGGCCAGCGGCGTCACGCCCTGCAGCACCGGCACGCCGGCTGCGCGCAGGGCGCGGATCAGGCCGAGGCCGCGCAGGGCCAGGCGCGGACGCGCCAGCAGCCCGGCGATGGCGGCCCACGACCTGGTGGCGGGCGCGGTGTCGAGCACCGCGGCCACGCGCGCGCCGGCCTGCACGTACTGGTTGGCCACCAGGTAAAGCAGCGGCCCGCTGCCGAGGAAGACGACTTGCGAGCCGATGGCGCACGCCTGCGCCTTGAGCGCGATCTGCGAGGCGCCGAGGCTGTAGCAGCCGGCGCGGTGCCAGCCGGGCACCGGCATGAGGCGATCGGTCGCGCCGGCGCACACCAGCAGCGCATCGAAGGGCAAGGTCTTCGGTTCGCCGTCGCGCACGACGTGCAGCTCGCCTTCGGTCAGGTTCCACGCGAGCGTGTCGGGGCGATAGTCGATGCGGTCGCGCAACGCGTCGAAGTCGCGGTGCAGGGCCTGGGCCTTGTGGGCCTCGCTGCCATAGAGCTTGGCGTAGGAGCGCTTGAAGCCCTCGGGCTGGCGGCGATAGATCTGGCCGCCGTCGCGGCGGCCCTCGTCGACCACCGTGGGGCGCAGTCCGGCCTGGACCAGCGCCTGGGCCGCGCGCACGCCGGCGGGGCCGGTTCCGACCACGACGATGCGTGGCGATGCGGACAGGGCGCTCATGCGGCGGCTCCCTGGCGGTGGCGGGCGAGCGATTCCTGCAGGTCGGGCGTGGCCGGCCAGTGCTGTGCGGGCGGCCGGGTCAGCACCTCCATGCCGGCCTCGGCCGGGGTGGAGCAGGCGCGCAGGCGCTGGCCGGCGGGCGTCCAGACCCAGCAGTCCTGGCAGGCGCCCATCAGGCAGAAGCCGGCGCGCGGGCCGTCGCCGAACTCGCTGTCGCGCACGCGCCGGCCGTTCATCAGCAACGCGACCAGCAAGGTGTCGCCGGCCAGCGCGGTGGCGCTGTGGCCGTCGATGCGCAGGGTGATAGTGGGGCGATCGGACTCTGCCAGGCGCATAAAGCGAGGCGGCGGAGAATGGGAGGTGTCGGGCATGGCGTTGATCCGGTAACGGCGGTTATGGCGCGGCGGCTGTCATGTCGTTGCCGCGCGGACGTCGGACCGGGACAGCGCGTCGTCGGTCAATCATCATTGCTGCATGACGGCAGGCTTCCATGCGTGCGTGGCGAAAACGGCGGGAAGCTTTCACAAGCTTAGGGCTGCAGTCGCATGGCATGGTGCTGCATTTGCGGAACGCACGAATGACGCTGCTGTTATCTCCGCCATGACAGCAGATTGTTCGGTGTTGGATTGGACGGTTGTGAGCCGCCTCGCATCGATCGATGCGGCTGGAGCGCCATATCAGGCTTGTTTTCCATGTCGTCGTGCCGGGCCGCGCCTCAGGGTTTCTCCGGGGATTGGAAGATTCGTTCGCGTGGGGGGGCAGCTTTGAAATTCGATGCGGTGGCGCAGACCGCAACAGGGACAAATTCTGAGGCTTCGCGTCTAGCATGGAAGCCATGAATCAACCACGGTGCCAACCCCAGGCGCCCTACATCCCGTGCAAGTATTCGATCCCCAGACGATCCCTGTGCCCGCGGGCCATTTCATCGGTGGCCGCCTAGTGACCGACGCAGGCCGGATCCCGGTGCGCCGACCCTCCGACAACCGGGTGCATGCCGAGCTGCCGCTGGCCGATGCTGCCACGGTCGATGCCGCGGTGCAAGACGCGTGGCGGGCGTGGCGCACCAGTGACTGGGCGCGCCGTGCACCGCGCGAGCGGGCCCGCGTGCTGCGCCGCTGGGCGGACCTGATCGAAGCCGACGTGCGGGGACTTGCGCCTCTCGAAGCGGTGTGCTCGACACGGCCGGTCCGCGATGCCGGTGCCTGGGACGTGCCATTCACGGCCGAGGGCCTGCGCTTCTTTGCCGAATACGCGGACAAGCTTGGTGGAGACGTAGCCGCCACCCGGCCCGACCATCTGGGCATGGTGGTGGCCGAGCCGTACGGGGTCGTTGGCGCCATTACGCCGTGGAATTTCCCGCTGGTGATGGTGTCGTGGAAGGTTGGCGCAGCACTTGCCGCAGGCAATGCGGTCGTGCTGAAGCCGTCGGAACTGACGCCGTTCTCGGCGGTGAGGCTGGCGGAACTCGCTATCGAAGCTGGTGTGCCGCCGGGCATGTTCAACGTGGTCCAGGGCGACGGACAAACCACCGGCGATGCGCTCACGCGCCACCCGCTGGTTGCCAAAATGACCTTCACGGGATCGACGCGCACCGGGGCGTCGATCATGGCTGCTTGCGCGGTGCATGGGCCCAAGCCCGTGACCTTGGAGTTGGGCGGAAAAAGCCCGCAACTGGTATTCGACGATGCACCCGACCTGGACCGGCTGGCCGGCATTATCGCCGGGGCCATTACCGGAAATGCCGGGCAAGTGTGCGTCGCCGGTTCGCGCCTGATTGTGCAGCGGGGCGTCGCCAAGGCGCTGGTCGAGCGCATCGTGGCGCGCTTCGCAGCCCTGCGCCCGGGTGCGACCTGGGACGACGCAACCACGCTGGCACCCATCATCTCGGCAGGGCAGGCGTCGCGCATCCTGGACATCGTCGAGCGGTCCAGGCAGACCGGCGCGGAATTGCGCTGCGGCGGCGGCCTGTTCGACGGTGGCCCGGGCGGCGCGTACTTCCAGCCCACGCTGATCTCCGGTGTGGCCGCAGACAACGCTGCCGTGCAGGAGGAGATATTCGGCCCCGTGCTGACCGTGCAGACCTTCGGCGATGAAGAAGAAGGCCTGGAGCTGGCCGGGCACGCGAACTACGGCCTCGCCGCGGGCGTGCATACGGCGGACATCGGGCGGGCGTTACGGGCGATGCGCGGCATCTCGGCCGGCACGGTATGGATCAACCGTTATGGGCGCAGCGCCGACTTTGTGATTCCGACCGGAGGCTACCACCAGTCGGGCATCGGCAAGGATCTTGGCCGGCAGGCGGTCGAGGCGAACCTGCGCTTCAAGAGCGTGCTGATCGATTTTTCCGAGCCGCGGTAGCCATGCATGCCGGCAGGACAGGGGCCTGTGGACGCACAGCCGCGGTGCAGGCCGCACGACCTGCCGTCGCAACTTAAATAACCGCATTTTCGCCGCGTGACGCGGCTGAATTTCCCAATAACCGTAAAGAGCTCGCATGCTCTAATCCCCCGCAATCACGCTGTCATCTGCGGCGGTCAACGCGCAGTTCCACCCCGGTCGAGGACCGGTAACCCCTGAGGATCAGAAAACATGACCTTCCGACCCAAGTACGTGACTTTTGACTGCTATGGCACGCTCACGCGATTCCGCATGGGCGAGATGACGCGCGAGCTGTTCGCCGATCGGATTGCCCCTGAGCAAATGGAGCAATTCATCGCCGACTTCAGCGCCTATCGCTTCGACGAGGTGCTGGGCGACTGGCAGCCGTATGAAGTGGTGCTGAAGAACGCCGTGCGCCGCCTGTGCAAGAAGTGGAAGATCCAGTACCTGGACAGCGATGGCCAGTCGTACTACGACGCGGTGCCGACCTGGGGCCCGCACGAAGATGTACCGGCGGGCCTGGCCAAGGTGGCCAAGGAGATTCCGCTGGTGATCCTGTCGAACGCCTCGGACGACCAGATCCAGAAGAACGTGGCGAAGCTGGGCGCGCCGTTCCACCGCGTCTACACAGCGCAGCAGGCGCAGGCCTACAAGCCGCGGCTGAAGGCCTTCGAGTACATGCTGGACTCGCTGGGCTGCAATCCTGAAGACGTGCTGCACGTGTCGTCGAGCCTGCGCTACGACCTGATGTCGGCCGATGACCTCGGCATCGTGAACAAGGTGTTCGTGAATCGCGGCCACGGCCCGGGCAACGCGGCTTACCGCTACACCGAGATCCAGGACATCGGTGGCCTGCCTGCCGTCGTTGGTCTCTGAAAACCCTCAGCGGACCCTCCCGTACATCACTATGAAGCTCGATTCCTATTGGAAAGATTCAGTGCCTCCGCTGGCTCTGAATGCGTACGATCTGCCGCCCCAGGTCGATGTCGCCATCGTCGGCGGCGGCTTCACCGGGCTGTCGGCAGCGCTGGCGCTGGCCAGGCGGGGCGCGAGCGTCGTGGTGCTTGAGGCGGGGTCCACCGTTGCGCCGGAGGCTTCCGGGCGCAACGGCGGACATGTCAACAATGGCCTTGCGGTGGATTACGCCGACGTTGCTGCCAGGGTTGGCGCGCAGCGGGCCCGTGACTGGTACCACGCCTACGACGATGCGGTCGACACGGTGGCGCGCATCATCCGCGACGAGGGCATCGCTTGCGACTTCGAGCGCAACGGCAAGCTCAAGCTCGCGACCCGTGCGCATCAGATGGATGCGCTGCGCCGCAGCGCGGACAGGCTTATCGCCGATGGCGTGGATACCGATGTGGAAATACTCGACGCGCACCGCGTGCGTGCCGAGGTCCAGAGCGAACGCTTCCACGGCGGCCTGCTCTACAAACGCAGCGGCCAGATGCATATGGGCCGCTTTGCCCAAGGCCTGGCCGTGGCCGCGCAGCGCCATGGCGCACAGATTCATACCGGCACGTGTGTACAGCGCGTTGAGCGCATGCATGGCCAGGTACACCGCCTGCACACCACGCGCGGCACCGTGCTGGCCCGGCAGGTGCTGCTTGCCACCGGCGCGACGCGCCATGGCGGCTATGGCAGCTTTGGCTGGCTGCGCCGGCGCATCGTGCCGATCGGCAGCTTTATCGTGACCACGGAGCCGCTGGGGGCAGAGCGCGCCACTGCACTGCTGGCCAAGCGCCGCACCTACGTCACGGTGGCAAACATCCACCATTATTTCCGTCTCACCCCCGACCAGCGGCTGGTCTTCGGCGGCAGGGCGCGCTTTGCAGTTTCCAGTCCGCAGCAGGACGCCGCCAGCGGCGAAATCCTGCGTGCCGGCCTCGCCGAAATCTTTCCTCAGCTGGCCGATGTCCGGCTGGACTATTGCTGGGGCGGGCTGGTTGACATGACCCAGGACCGCCTGCCACATGCCGGCGAGCGTGACGGTCTCTTCTATTCGATGGGTTACAGCGGCCACGGCACTCAAATGTCCGTCTACATGGGTGAGCGCATGGCTGCTGTGATGGCCGGCGACGCAGCCGCCAACCCATGGCGCGAGCGCGAATGGCCCGCCATTCCCGGACACTTCGGCGCGCCATGGTTCTTGCCCGCCGTTGGCCTGTACTACCAGCTCAAGGATCGGCTGGCTTAAGCCATACCAACCGATCCTGTATTCAACAACGCGACTTGCATGCCTTTCCTAATCGATACACAGGAGTACAACCATGAGCGATAGCCGTAACCAGTTGGAAAACTTTGTCGGTCCCGGTGAAAGCCTTTGCATGATGGAAGCGCTCAAAGGCGGCGCCACCCGGCGCGATGTCCTGAAGATGCTGCTGGCGGGGGGCATGCAGGCCACGCTGGCCGGCGGCCTGGCCGGCGCGGCGCTCGACGCGCATGCGCAGACCCCCAAGCGCGGCGGGCGCATCCGCGTGGCGGTGGGCACGGCAGCCGCCTCCGATACGCTCGATCCGGCGAAGCAATCGAATCAGAACGACTATGTGCGCTGCAACATGGTGTACAACGGACTGACTTCGCTGGACCGAAG
>NZ_JADGMP010000041.1:190-1155 GCF_015549295.1 Cupriavidus sp. IK-TO18 | reverse complement strand
CCGCTGCGCCGCGCGCGCATCCTGTTCAAGTTCAAGGAGCTGCTCGACCAGCACCATGACGACCTGGCCGCGCTGATCACGCGCGAGCATGGCAAGGTGTTCTCCGATGCCAGGGGCGAAGTCACGCGCGGCATCGAGGTGGTGGAGTTTGCCTGCGGCATTCCCAACCTGCTCAAGACGGACTTCACCGACAACATCGGTGGCGGCATCGACAACTGGAACCTGCGCCAGCCGCTGGGCGTGGTGGCGGGGATCACGCCGTTCAACTTCCCGGTGATGGTGCCGATGTGGATGTTCCCGGTGGCACTGGCATGCGGCAATACGTTCGTGCTGAAGCCGTCGGAGCGCGATCCTTCGCCCAGCTTGCTGATTGCCGATCTGTTGCGCCAGGCTGGCTTGCCCGATGGCGTGTTCAACGTCGTGCAGGGGGACAAGGAAGCAGTCGATGCGCTGCTGTCGCATCCGGATGTGCAGGCGTTGTCGTTCGTTGGCTCGACGCCGATTGCCGAGTACATCTATACGG
The DNA here is from genome assembly GCF_015549295.1 of Cupriavidus sp. IK-TO18. NCBI lineage: Bacteria > Pseudomonadati > Pseudomonadota > Betaproteobacteria > Burkholderiales > Burkholderiaceae > Cupriavidus > Cupriavidus sp. IK-TO18. The sequence goes on along the minus strand of NZ_JADGMP010000041.1, from coordinate 632 downwards.
AAGGGACCAGGCATGGCAAGCGGGTGCAGGCCCTGGGCGGGGCCAAGAACCACCTGGTGGTGATGCCGGATGCGGACCTGGACCAGGCGGTCGATGCGCTGATTGGTGCGGCTTATGGCTCGGCGGGCGAGCGCTGCATGGCGATCTCCGTTGCCGTGGCGGTGGGGGACGTTGCTGACAAGCTGGTGCCGCGGCTGGCGGAGCGGGCGCGTGCGCTGAAGATCCGTAACGGGATGGAGTCAGACGCCGAAATGGGTCCGCTGGTGACCGGGGCGCACAAGGCCAAGGTCGAGGGGTACATCGCCCGCGGCGTGGAAGAAGGCGCGACGCTGGTGACCGATGGGCGGGGGCACAAGGTCGAAGGGCATGAAAACGGCTTCTACGTCGGTGGCACGTTGTTCGATCATGTGAAGCCCGACATGACCATCTACAAGGAAGAGAT
>NZ_JADGMP010000041.1:0-170 GCF_015549295.1 Cupriavidus sp. IK-TO18 | reverse complement strand
CCTATGGCCTGGCATTCATTTGGTGGATGGAAACGTTCGCTGTTCGGCGACCATCATGCCTATGGCGAAGAAGGCGTGCGGTTCTATACGCGCTACAAGAGCGTGATGCAGCGGTGGCCGGATGCCATTGCCAAGGGGGCTGAATTTACGATGCCGGTGGCTAAGTAAGG
>NZ_JADGMP010000040.1:0-42292 GCF_015549295.1 Cupriavidus sp. IK-TO18 | reverse complement strand
TCATGGTGCTGGTCGAGCAGCTCCTTGAACTTGAACAGGATGCGCGCGCGGCGCAGCGGCGGCGTCTCGGCCCATGCCGGAAACGCGGCCTTGGCGGCAGCCACCGCATCGGCAACGTCCTGTGCGGTGCCAAGTGCCACGCGCGCCGCAACTTCGCCGGTGGCGGGATTGAATACGTCAGCCAGGCGCTGGCCGCCGGCGCGGCGCACGGCACCGCCGATGTAATGATGGATTTCGGCCAGTTGCCGGTTTTCTGCGATGCTCACTTGGGATCCTTCGATGGCCACGGCGCGCGCCGTGGCTTGCAATCAGGGAGAGAGAGGGAGAGAGCCGGCCCCGAAGGGCCGGCGGCAATGCGAGGCGGCGTGCGCCGCTTATTTGATGTCCTGCAGCGCTTTCTTCACCGTATCGAACAGTTCGCCGATCTGCGCTTCCGAGATGATCAGCGGCGGCGAGAACGCCAGGATGTCGCCGGTGTAGCGCACCAGCACGCCCAGCTCCAGGCACTTGAGGAAGGCCTCGTAGGCCCGCGCGCCGGGCTGGCCCGGACGCGGCTCCAGCTCGATCCCGGCCACCATGCCGAAGTTGCGGATGTCCTTCACGTGCGGCGCGCCGCGCACGCTGTGCACCGCCGCCTCGAACACCGGCGACAGCTCGGCCGCGCGGCCGAACAGGTTCTCGCGCTGGTACAGGTCGAGCGTGGCCACGGCAGCGGCGGCGGCCAGCGGGTGGCCGGAGTAGGTGTAGCCATGCAGCAGCTCGATCGTGCCCGGCGCGGCAGCATTGACTACGGCATCGTGCACTTCGCGGCGCACCGCCACGGCGCCCATCGGCACCGCCGCGTTGTTGATCGCCTTGGCCATGGTGATCAGGTCCGGCGTCACGTTGAAGCGCTCGGCTGCGGTGGCCGCGCCGAGGCGGCCGAAGGCGGTGATCACTTCATCGAAAATCAGCAGGATGCCGTGCTTGCTGGTGATCTCGCGCAGTTTTTCCAGGTAGCCGAGCGGCGGCACCAGCACGCCGGCGGAGCCGGCCAGCGGCTCGACGATCACGGCGGCGACGTTGGCCGGGTCATGCAGCGCAAGGATGCGCTCCAGCTCGTCGGCGAGATGCGCGCCCCATTGCGGCTGGCCCCTGGAGAAGGCGGCCTCGGCGATGTTGAGCGTAGCCGGCAGGTGATCCGTGCCCGGCATCAGGTTGGCCGAGTAGGCCTTGCGGTTCGGGCCGATGCCGCCCACCGCCATGCCGCCAAAGCCAACGCCGTGGTAGCCGCGCTCGCGGCCGATAAAGCGGGTGCGCTGGCCTTCGCCGCGCGCGCGGTGGTACGCCAGCGCGATCTTCAGCGCGGTGTCGACCGACTCCGAACCCGAGTTGGTGAAGAAGATGCGGTCCAGTCCCTGCGGCATAACCGCGGCCACTTTGGTGGCGGCCTCGAACGACAGCGGGTGGCCCATCTGGAACGGCGGCGCATAGTCCAGCGTTGCCGCCTGGCGCGCGACGGCGTCGGCGATTTCCTTGCGGCAGTGGCCCGCGGCCACGCACCAGAGGCCGGCGCAACCATCCAGGATCTGGCGGCCGTCGTGGGTGGTGTAGTACATGCCGCTTGCCGACGCGAGCAGGCGCGGCGCCGCCTTGTACTGGCGGTTGGCGGTGAAGGGCATCCACAGGGCATCGAGATCGGGAATCACGGTCTTGGCGGCGTCCATACGTCCTCCTCGGGGCAATTGGGCGGGTCGGTTGGCTGGTGCCGTTCCGGCCCGCTGAGAGTGGCGGGCACTGAAGCAGGCACGGAAACGGCGGCAATGACGGCCACTCTACCGGCGGCGTCTGGCCGACAAAATATACAGTCCGGACAGCACCGCCTTACCGTACAGTTTGATCACGCCAAACCGTACAGGCAAGCAGCCGCGGCGCCCGCCGCGACCGCCACCGTGCCACGCAGCGTTTGCCGGCACCGTGCGGCATCCCACGCTGCACTGCGGCAATTTTCGCTACTTGGAATGGGCCTGCGCGCGTCGCCCCTGTGCGGCCGTTAAACTGTACAGGTTCGCGCCTACCGAGGTGCCTAGTGCAACGCTTCCGATGCTGACCCTGAACCTGACCCGCAGCCGCCGCGGCGGCGAAACCCTGACTGAGCAGATCGTCGCCGGCATCGCCGCGCTGGTGGAGCAGCGCGCGCTGCGCGCCGGTGCCACGCTGCCGTCGGTACGCCGCTTTGCCCAGCACCACCAGGTCAGCACCTTCACCGTGGCCGAGGCCTACGGGCGGCTGACCGCACTGGGCTACCTGGCCGCGCGGCCGGGCTCCGGCTACACCGTGGCGCACCGTCACGCGCCCACCGGCAGCGCCCGTGCGCCGCAATGGGAAGCGCCGGGGCTGAACGCGGCCTGGCTGCTGTCGGATGTGTTCGCCGATCATTCCGTGCCGATCAAGGCCGGCGCCGGCTGGCTCCCGGGGGACTGGCTCAACGAGGAAGGCCTGCACCAGGCTATGCGCGCCTCGGCCCGGGTGCCTGCGGCGCAGTTGTCTGGCTACGGCCATCCGTATGGTTTCGCGCCGCTACGCGAGCATATCGCCACCGGCCTCGGCCAGTACGGCATCCCGCTGCAGGCGCAGCAGGTGGTGCTGACGCAGGGCGCGACCCAGGCGCTGGACCTGGTGGTGCGCACGCTGCTGCGCGGCGGCGACACCGTGCTGGTGGAATCGCCCTGCTACTGCAACCTGCTGCAGATCCTGCGGCTGGCGGGGCTGCGCGTCATCGGCGTGCCGCGTTCGGCGGCCGGGCTCGACACCGATGCGCTCGACGACGCGATCCGCGCCCACGCCCCGCGCGCCCTCTTCGTCAACACCGTGCTGCAGAACCCGACCGGCGCCAGCCTCAGCAGCATGAACGCCTTCCGCGTGCTGCAGCTCGCCGAGCAGCACCGGCTGCTGGTGGTGGAAGACGATATCTACCGCGAGCTGGCGCCGGCTGGCTCGCCGATGCTGGCGGCCATGGACGGGTTGTCGCAGGTGGTCTACGTCAATGGCTTTTCCAAGACCATCACGCCGTCGCTGCGCGTGGGCTACCTTGCCGCCAGCCCGGACCTGGCCAAGGCTTTCGCGCGGACCAAGATGGCGGTCGGGCTGACCTCGTCCGAAGTGACCGAGCGCCTGGTCTACTCGGTGCTGACCAGCGGCCACTACGGTCGCCACGTGGCCGCGCTGGCCGAGCGGCTGCGCGCGCAGCAGGACCTGGTGACGGAAAAGATGGAGGCGCACGGCCTGGAGGTGCTGCTGCGCCCCGAAGGCGGAATGTTCGCCTGGGCGCGGCTGTGCGAAGACACCCAGCAGCGGCTGCAGGCGAGCCGGCGCGGCGAGCCGCTGAGCGGCAACCAGCTGGCCACGCTGGCGCTGGAGCACGGCATCTGGCTGGCGCCGGGCTCGTACTTCGAGCCGGACGAGACCGACTCGCCGTGGATCCGCTTCAACGTGGCCACCGGCGACGCGCCGCAGCTGTGGCAGTTCTTTGACAGCCTGGCACAGGCGCCGCGTGCCGCGGCCGCCTGATACCCTGATACCCGGCTACTTCAGAAGCGGTAATGTGGTTCGTGGCGGGAGCGCGGGCCGGCGCCGTTCCCAGGGCGCTGCCTCAACTCCAGAGGCGTTCGACGACCAGGCCTGCGGTGGCGCAGATGCCCACCCAGGTCACCAGTGCGATAGCGATAAAGCGATATGTCATCTCGGGGGCGACAATAAAGTCGTTGCGGGAATATGAATTCTTCGCAAAATCATACATCCATTCATGAATGTATGTAAGCGGCAATCGTATTTCCCTGAGATGGTCTGGGGGCTTTTCGTAACGTGGGAACACGAAAAAGCGCCTATTGCGGCATGCGACAGGCGCTGATGCGGCAAGATGCCGCGGGTCGGAGGGGTAACCGGGGGACCTTCAGCCGCGCAGGAACGGCAGCACTTCCTCCAGCAGGCGCTCCGGCATCTCTTCGGCAATGTAGTGGCCGCACGGCAGCGCATGCCCGCGCACGCGCCGCGCCGCCTTGCGCCATTCGTCCAGCGGCCGGAAACACTGCCCGACGGCGCCCTGCTCGCCCCACAGCGCCAGCATCTCGCACTCGACCATGCGGCCCGCGGCAAGGTCGGCGCGGTCATGCTCGAGGTCGATGGTGGCACTGGCGCGGTAGTCCTCGCACAGCCCGTGGGCGGCGCCGGGCAGGCTCAGGCAGCGCAGGTACTCGGCCATGGCGGCATCGGTGAACGGCGCCAGCCCGGCGCTGCGGGCACCCATGGTCTGGCGCAGGTAGAGCGCGGGATCCGCTTCGATCAGCGTTTCCGGGAATGGCGCCGGCCGGATCAGGAAGAACCAGTGCCAGTAGGCGCGGGCAAAGGCCTCGCTGGTCTGCGCGTACATCGCCAGCGTGGGGGCGATATCCAGCGTCACCAGCCGCGTCACCGCCTGTGGATGATCGAGCACCAGCCGGTGCGCCACGCGCGCGCCGCGGTCGTGCGCCAGCACGCTGAACCGTTCGAAGCCGAGCGCGCGCATCAGCGTGAACTGGTCGGCGGCCATGGTGCGCTTGCTGTAGTTGGCGTGGTCCGGCAAACCCGCGGGCTTGCCGCTGTCGCCATAGCCGCGCAGGTCTGCGGCCACCACGGTGAAATGCCGCGCCAGTTCGGGCGCCACCTTGTGCCAGATCGCATGGGTCTGCGGGTGGCCATGCAGCAACAGCAAGGCAGGCCCCTGGCCGCCGGCCACCGCGTGGATGGCAACGTCGCCGCAATCGATCCGGTGCGGCGTGAATCCTTCGAACATCGTCTGTCTCCATGGCTGGCGGGCGGCCGTCTGCATCCGTGCGGGCTAGTGTAATCACTAAGCGGTGCGACAGGATTTCCTGCGACGACACTCATTCGGTCGACAAATTCATGAATCTATCGCTGCCGGCCCGCCCCTGCCACCGGCAGGGATGCCGCCGGCCGCACCGCGGCGCTCTGCTACCCTTGCTGCATCCATATTGACTTCCAGCACACAGCAAGATCCGACCATGCATACCCATGACCTGTCCGCATGGACCCACAGCCATACCTTCGACGGTGGCAACCGCAACGCCGAGCGCGGCACGCGCCTGGTGATGATGATCACCGCCGTCGTGATGGTGGTGGAAATCGCCGCCGGCCTCTGGTTCAACTCGATGGCGCTGCTGGCCGACGGCTGGCACATGAGCTCGCACGCGCTGGCCATCGGCCTGTCCGCCTTTGCCTACGCGGCCGCGCGCCGCTACGCCAGCGACTGGCGCTTTGCCTTTGGCGCATGGAAGATCGAAGTGCTGGCCGCCTTTGCCAGTGCCGTGTTCCTGCTCTGCATTGCGGCGCTGATGGCGGCGGGTTCGGTCGAGCGGTTGTTCAGCCCGCAGGAAATTCATTACCGCGAGGCGATGATCGTGACCGCGCTGGGGCTGCTGGTCAACCTCGGCTGCGCGCTGATCCTCGGCGGACATGCGCATGGGCACGGTCATGACCATGGGCATGACCACGGGCATCACCATCATGGGCATGACCACGACCATGGCCATGGCCACGGCCACCACCACGACATCAACCTGCGAGCGGCCTACGTCCACGTGCTGGCCGATGCCGCCACTTCGGTGCTGGCCATCGTGGCGCTGGCCGGCGGCTGGTGGCTGGGCTGGGCCTGGCTCGACCCGGTGATGGGCCTGGTGGGCGCGGCGCTGGTCGGCAAGTGGGCGATCGGCCTGCTGCGCCAGAGCGGCACCGTGCTGCTGGACCGCGAGATGGACCACCCGGTGGTCGAAGACGTGCGCGAGGTGCTGGCCGGGCTAGACCGCGACGGCCGCCCTGGCGACGAAGGCACCCGCGTGACCGACCTGCATGTCTGGCGCGTCGGCCGCCAGCATTTTGCCTGCATCGTCTGCCTGGTCACGCATGACGCCACGCTGACGCCGCTGCGCGTGCGCCAGGCGCTGTCCGTGCATGAGGAGCTGGTGCACGTGACCGTCGAGATCAGCCGCTGCGAGGGCACGCACTGAAGCACCCGCGGAACCAAGCACGCGGAAAGCGCGCGCCACGCTGGGGGCGTGCGGTCAGCCCAGCTCGCACCACATGCACAGCGGCGGCGTATCGGTGTGCCGCTGGAATTCGCCGGACGACAGCACCTCCTGCGGCAGTTTCGATGCCGGCACCAGCGTAAAGCCGTAGCGCGCGAAATAGCTCGGGCAACTCGATGCCAGCAGCACCGCGCGCTGCAGGCCATTCGAGCGCGCGCGCATCAGCGCGGCGCGCACCACATGCGTCGCCACGCCCTGGTCGCGGTGCTCGGGCAATACCGCCACCGAGCGGATCACCACGGTCTGGCCGAACGGCTCGCCGGCGGCGCAGCCGATGATCCTCGATTCGAGGATGGCCACATGGAAGTGCTCCAGCACGCGGAACACATCGTCGGTCGGCAGGCCGCAGCGCTCTAGCAGCGCCCCCACCGCTGGCGCGTCCGAGGGCATCGCCGCCCGGATTCGCAGGTCTTTCATCATCAGGAGCCTCTTTTCTTCACATCACTTGGCGACGGGAACACCATGGAAGCCCGGCATGGTCGCACCGCCATCCTGGCGGCGCTCTGTGCGCACAGGCCGGTCTGGCCTGACCGCCCAACACTAACCGATTCGATCGCTTTGTACTATCAGGGAAGAACAGGGCAAACCGGTGTCGGAAATTGGCCCGCCGCATTACGCACAGGGCAATGGCGGCAACGTGGCGCAGGCGCACCCCATCGCGGGCATAACGCGGCGCAGGTGTGAAGAAGGAATGGCGCTACAGGAGAGGAAAACTGGAGGCGGGGATCCGGAATCGAACCGTCGTACACGGCTTTGCAGGCCGTTGCATCACCACTCTGCCACCCCGCCGTGGATGGCGCGCCATGCCGGCGCGTCGTGCTGCGGGCCGCAGTGTAGCGGGAAATGGAAAAGTCTGCAGGGCGCTGCGCGGACGGCAGCGCCGGCACCGGCGCCAGTCAGTCGCCGATCTCGCCAATGGCCGACTGGACGTAGTTCTGCAGGCCAACCTTGCCGATCAGCTCGATTTGCGACTCGAGCCAGTCGATATGCGATTCGGTGGCTTCCAGGATATCGACCACCACCTCGCGCGAAACATAATCGCCGATCGACTCCAGATACTTGATCGCATCCTTGCAACTGGCCTGTGAAACCTGTTCCAGCTTCAGGTCGCAGCCGAGCATTTCTTCGGTGTTTTCGCCGAGCAGCAATTTGTCGAGGTCCTGCAGGTTGGGCAAGCCATCGAGCAGCAGGATGCGCTCGATCAGCTTGTCGGCATGCTTCATTTCCTCGATCGATTCTTCGTACTCGTGCTTGCCCAAAGCATTGAGACCCCAATGCCGGTACATGCGCGCATGCAGGAAATACTGGTTGATGGCGGTCAGCTCATGCCGGAGCTGGCCGTTGAGCATCTGAATCGCTTTCTTGTCGCTTTTCATGACAGCACCACCGACCCCTCGATTCGGGTGGATCAATTTTCATTATCGTGGCCAGCGCGCCGCTGCAGACAATATTGCGCCGTGCCTTTCATGGTAGCCCGGCAAAGGGGGACATCAAGCAAATTCGGCTGTTATTGGCCGATTATCCGGCGCTATTGCATATGAGAATGGCAATGGTTTCCATTCGGTTTTCGTTAGCGCATGAAAAGCCGCATCCGGCGCATCCGGCATTAATACGCCGGCCTTCCGGACAATACTGGTGAATAAAAAAAAAAAGGGGCGCACACGGCATCTTGCCGCGGCGCCCGCCATGGCAGGAACCGGAAGGAAATCAGTCGAGCCGCGCGCCCGAATCCGCGACCAGCGTCTTCAGCACCGGCCAGTCGCGCGCATACAGCGCCTGCGCCTCTGCCGGCGAGCTGCCTACCGTGCGCAGCCCCAGCGCGACCATGCGCGCCTGCATGTCGGGGGTCTGCAGGATCGCCTTCACCTCGCTTTCGAGCCTGGCCAGGATAGGCGCCGGCACGCCGACCGGGGCCACCAGCCCGATCCAGCCTACCGTCTTGAACGCGCTGTCCTGCATGCCCAGCTCGGCAAAGGTCGGCATCGCGGGCAGCGCGCTGCTGCGCTGCGTGCCGGTAACGGCCAGCGCCTTGAGCTTGCCGCTCTCGATATACGGCCTGGCCGTCAGGATGCTGGCAAAGCCGAACTGCACCTGGCCGCCGAGCAGGTCCTGCAGCATCGGTGCCTCGCCCTTGTAGGGCACGTGGGTGGCGTTGCCGCGGGTGAGCTTGCTGAGGTAGGCGCCGCTCAGGTGCGACAGCGAGCCCACGCCCCATGAGGCATAGGTAGCCTTGCCGGCCTGGGCGCGGGCATAGTCGCCCAGCTCGCGCGGCGTGCGTGCCGGCACCGACGGGTGCGCCACCAGCACCAGCTGCGCGTCGGCCAGCACGCTGATCATGGTCAGGTCCTTGCGCGGGTCGTACGGCAGCTTCTCGAACAGGAACTGGTTGGTGAGCACCGACTGCGTCAGCGTCATCAGCAGCGTGTAGCCGTCCGGCGCCGCCTTGGCCACGGCATCAGTGCCGATGATGCCGGACGCGCCGGCCTTGTTCTCCACGACCACCGGCTGGCCCAGCCGCTTGCTGAGCTTCTCGCCCATCGCGCGGGCGATGGTGTCGGTGCCGCCGCCGGCCACGTAGGGCACCACCAGGCGGATCGGCTTGGCCGGATAGGTCTGTGCCGCGGCCGGCAGGCCGAGGCTGAGCGAAAGCCCGCTGATTGCGAGCGCGAGCCATGCGCGTCGTTTCATGTCGTCTCCAGATCGTCTTTATGGTTTTGGAGAACAACGGTAGCGGGCTTGAGAAAATACGTCCAATGCAATATTTTTCAGATTTCCATGCATAGAAGGTTAAGTTGATGGGCCTGCGCCAGCTGCATCACTTCGTCACCCTGGTCGAACAAGGCAGCTTCGCGCGCGCGGCCGCGGCGCTGCACCTGTCGCAACCGGCACTGACGCGCAGCATCCAGGCGCTGGAGGCCGACCTCGGCACACTGGTCGACCGCAGCTACGGCAAGGTTCGTCCCACCGCCGCCGGCACGCTGGTGCTGGAACGCGCGCGCCGGATGCTGCGCGAAAGCCGCGAACTGCGCCGCGACCTGCAACTGCTGGACGAAGTGGAGATCGGCGAGATCCGCGCCGGCTTCGGACCGTTCGCGGCATCGTTCCTGCTCGACCCGGTACTGGAAGCGCTGGTGCGGCGCTATCCGCGCCTGCGCATCGACGTGGAGACCGCCGACACCACCACCATGCTGCGCGCGCTGGAATCCGAGCGCCTCGATGTCTTCGTCGGCGAAAGCCGCAGCCTGGCCCAGTTCGGCCACTTGCAGATCGAGCGCCTGCCCGCGCTGGAGACCGGCTTCTTCGTGCGCGCCGCGCACCCGCTGGCGCATCAAGGCGATATCAGCCTTGCCAGCCTGCGCGACTATCCCGTGGCCGGTCCGCGGCTGCCGGCCCATATCCGGCAGTTCTTCCGAGAGGCGATGCAGGCCGCCGGCAGCGGCGCGGCCGATGACGACAGCACCGGCCTGCTTACCGCCACCTGCAATGACATGCACGCGCTGCGCGCGCTGATGCTGTCCGGCGATGCCGTCGCGCTGGTGCCGGTGGCGATGATGGCCGACGCGTGCGCGCAAGGCACGGCCGTGCCGCTGCAGATGCGCCCGCGCCATGACCTGCGCGCGCAGTACGGGATCGTGTCGCTGGCCGGACATACGCCGTCGCCGGCAACGCGCGCATTCGTGGCCCAGGTGCACGCGGCACTGGCGGACTACCCGGCGGCAGAGTCCGGCGCCGTACCGGTTCACTAGAAATTCTCAGGGCAGCCGGGAAAAAATCTTCAGATCGCGAGCCGGACCGGCATGCTATGTTGGCCGCGGGTCACACCTTCCACCGAGGTCGCTCCGGAGGCTCACGCATGCCAACCAAGACCGCCAGGCGGCTGCTCGCTACCCTGGCTCCAGCCCTGCCGCTGCTGGGCGCGGCAACCAGTGCCGGCGCTACCGAAGGCGCGCTCGGCCGGCCCGTCACCGGGACCAGCGTCACGCCCAATGCCGGCATCGTCTCGCCCGAACCCATCCTGGCGGTCAACCTCGGCGAGATCTACCTAGACGGATCGGTCGGCGGCAGCCGCAGCGTGCCGATTGGCGGCAAGGCAGCGCTGGATGTCGACGGCAAGGTCGCCTTCACGCTGGCAACCGTGATGAAGGTCTGGGACACCGGGCCCGGCGCGTGGAACTTTGCCTCCAGCTTCACGCTGCCTTACGTGTGGACCAAGGTCACGGCCAATGCCGGCATCGGCGGCGTCAGCGCCAGCACCCAGGACACCGCGTCGAACCTGTTCGACATCTATTTCACGCCGCTGATCGCCGGCTACCACTTCTCCAAGACCGAACACGTGGCGCTGAGCCTGAACATCTGGGCGGGCGCCGACCGGCAAGTACGATCCCAACGCACTGGCCAATCCCAGCCTGAACAACTGGACCTTTATCCCGCAGGTGGCCTACACCCGGCTGTTCCCCGAGCACGGGCTCGAATTCGATGCGGTGGCCGGGCTCCAGTTCTACACGCGCAACAACGCCACCGATTACCAGAACGCGCCGCTGTTCACGCTCGACACGATGCTGCTCAAGCGCTTCGCCAACGGCGCCGGCGTGGGCCTGATCGCCGGCACCACGCAGCAGCTGGGCGACGACAGCGGTCCGCTGGCCGACCGCCTCAACGGCTTCCGCGGCCATGACTGGGCGCTCGGGCCGATCGTCACCTACGACACCAAGATCGGCGCGAAAAGCCACCTGTCGATGAGCCTGCGCTGGGTGCCGACCATTGCCAGCAAGAACCGGCTCGACAGCACCAGCACGTTCATGGGGACGGCGGCGATCATGTTCTGAGCGGACCCAAAAGCAAAGAGGCCCGGAAGGGCCTCTTTGCTTTTTTGATGACATTGCGCTGCGGCTTCCTTACTCCACCGTCACCGACTTAGCCAGGTTGCGCGGCTTGTCCACGTCGGTCCCGCGAGCGCATGCCGTGTGATACGCGAGCAGCTGCAGCGGCACCACGTGCAGGATCGGCGACAGGTCGCCATAGTGCTCGGGCATGCGGATCACCTGGGTGCCGTCCGACGACTGGATCTGCGTATCGCTGTCGGCGAACACATAGAGGCGGCCGCCGCGCGCGCGCACTTCCTGGATGTTGGACTTCAGCTTTTCCAGCAGCGCATCGTTGGGCGCGACCGTGACCACCGGCATCGCTTCGGTCACCAGCGCCAGCGGGCCGTGCTTCAGTTCGCCGGCCGGATACGCCTCGGCGTGGATGTACGAGATTTCCTTGAGCTTGAGCGCGCCTTCGAGTGCGATCGGGTAGTGCAGGCCGCGGCCCAGGAACAGCGCGTTCTCGCGGCGCGCAAAGTCTTCGGACCAGGCGATGATCTGCGGCTCCAGCGCCAGCACGCCGTGCAGCGCGGCCGGCAGGTGGCGCAGGTTGGCCAGGTCCCTGGCCTCGGCTTCCTCGGTCAGCAGGCCGCGCACCTTGGCCAGCGCCAGCGTCAGCATGTACAGCGCGGCCAGCTGCGTGGTGAAGGCCTTGGTCGAGGCCACGCCGATCTCGGTGCCGGCACGGGTCAGGAAGCGCAGTTCGGTCTCGCGCACCATGGCGCTGGTGGCAACGTTGCAGATCGACAGCGTATGCACGTGGCCGAGCGCGCGCGCGTGGCGCAGCGCGGCCATGGTGTCGGCGGTTTCGCCGGATTGCGAGATCACCACCACCAGCGCGCGCGGATTGGGCACGGTGTCGCGATAGCGGTATTCGCTGGCGACCTCGACCTGTGTCGGGATCTTGGCGATGCTTTCGAGCCAGTACTTGGCTGTGCAGCCGGAATAGTAGCTGGTGCCGCAGGCCAGGATCAGCACGCTGTCGATGCCGGCGAAGACCTCGGCGGCGTTGTCGCCGAACAGCGCCGGCGTGATGCTTTCCACGCCCTCCAGCGTGTCGCCCAGCGCGCGCGGCTGCTCGAAGATTTCCTTCTGCATGAAGTGGCGGTACGGCCCCAGCTCGACGGATGCGGCATGGGCCTCGACCAGGCGCGCTTCACGCTCGACCGCGTGGTCCTGCGCGTCATGGATGACGACGCCGTCGAGCGAGATCTCGACCACATCGCCCTCTTCGAGGTAGATGATGCGGTTCGCGGTGCCGGCCACGGCGAGCGCGTCGGACGCGAGGAAGGCCTCGTTCTCGCCCAGCGCCACCACCAGCGGCGAGCCGGCGCGGGCGCCGACCACCACGCCGGGCTGGTCCTTGGCGAACACGGCGATGGCATAGGCGCCGTGCAGGCGCTTGGTAACGGCGCGCACCGAGGCAAACAGGTCGCCGCGGGTGGCGCTGCTGGGATAGGTGTAGGCCTGGTGGATCAGGTGCGCGACGACTTCGGTGTCAGTCTGCGACTCGAAGCCGTAGCCGACCGCGCGCAGTTCCTCGCGCAGCGGCTCATAGTTCTCGATGATGCCGTTATGCACCAGCGCGATGGTCTCGCCCGACAGGTGCGGGTGGGCGTTGACGGTATCGGGCTTGCCATGGGTGGCCCAGCGCGTATGCGCCACGCCGGTGAAGCCGGACAGGCCCGAAGCCTGCGTCTGCGCATCCAGGTCGGCCACGCGCGACACGGTGCGCGCGCGCTCGACCGCATCGTCGCGCACGACGGCGACGCCGCACGAGTCATAGCCGCGGTATTCCAGGCGGCGCAGCCCCTCGATCAGGACCGGAACGATATTGCGCGTCGAAACCGCGCCGACGATGCCACACATGCTGAACCCCCGTTGCTGGCGCCCACTGCGGCGCCCTGTCCAATCAATCGCGCCGCCCGTCCCGGGCCGGCGCTTTCCTTGGCCGCTCACGCGGCGGCCTGGCGATTACTTCTTCGGCTGCCTGACCGGACGCTGCCATGCGTCGACGGTCAACTGCTTGGCGCGCGACAGCGTCAGCTTATCCGCAGGCGCTTCCTTGGTCAGCGTGGTGCCCGCACCCAGCGTGGCACCGCGGCGTACCGTCACCGGCGCAACCAGCTGCGTATCGGAGCCGATAAAGACGTCGTCCTCGATCACCGTGCGGTGCTTGTTGACACCGTCATAGTTGCAGGTGATCGTGCCGGCGCCAATATTGACGCGCGAACCCACTGTGGCGTCTCCAACATAGGCCAGGTGATTGGCCTTGCTGTGCGCTGCCACCTGGGCATTCTTGACCTCGACGAAGTTGCCGATATGGACATCTTCGCCCAGTTCGGTGCCCGGACGCAGCCGCGCGTACGGCCCGATGCGCCCGGCAGGACCGATCCTGGCGCTGTCGACATGGCAGAACGGGTGCAACTGCGCGCCGGCACCCACGGTGCTGTTGCGGATCACGCAATGGGCGCCGATGTTGGCGCCGTCTTCCAGGTGCACGCGGCCTTCGAACACGCAGCCGACATCGATGGTGACATCGCGCCCGCAGGTCAGCTCGCCACGCACATCGATGCGCGCCGGATCCAGCAGCGTCACGCCGGCTTCGAGCAGGCGGCGCGCCTGGTTGCCCTGGTGGATGCGTTCGACTTCAGCAAGCTGCAACTTGCTGTTGACCCCGAGCGTCTCCCAGATCGCCGCCGGCTGCGCCGAGACGATCTCGACACCTTCCCTGGCGGCGCGCTCGACCGTGTCGGTCAGGTAGTACTCGCCCTGGGCATTGTCGTTGCCGAGTGTTGACAGCCAGCGCCTTAGGTGGCCCGTCGGGCACACGATAATGCCGGTGTTGATTTCGCGGATGGCCTTGACGGCCTCGCTGGCATCCTTTTGCTCGACGATGCGGACGATGCTGCCCGCCGCGTCGCGTACGATACGTCCATAGCCGGTCGGATCGGGCATTTCGACCGTCAGCACGCCGAAGCGCTCCGAGCCTGCCTCGGCCACCAGTGCCTTGAGCGTAGCTGCGGTTGTGAGCGGCACGTCACCGTACAGAACCAATGTCGGCTGGCTGTCGTCCAACAATGGAAGTGCCTGCATCACCGCATGGCCCGTGCCCAGCTGCTGGGCCTGTTCGGCGAAGGCGACATCGTAGGCGGCGACCGCCTCGCGCACATGCGCGGCGCCGTGGCCGACCACTACGACCAGCCGCGACGGCGACAGCGCGCGAGCCGTATCCAGGACGTGCGCCAGCATGGGCCGCCCGGCAACCGGGTGCAGTACCTTGGGCAAATCGGAAACCATTCGCTTGCCCATGCCCGCGGCGAGAATGACGATATTCACAAGGAGACCCCTAAGTGAGTGTGTCCGAAAATATTCTGAAAAGCGCCAACCGGGTGATTCGCGGTCTTCGCCGCCCAGCTTGGCTGCAGGTCCGGGCCCGGTCGGTGCGGAATCCCGCAAACCCTTGCCAGTCTTGGGCTGGCGGCGATCGAAGCGGCCCGGCTGCAATGCGCGCCGATTTTAACATGGCGATTTCTGCGCAACCCGGCGCTGTTTCCGAATTTCACAATCGGTGGGCGCGGCGGATTTTGGTGATTTTCAGCGCCGCGGCGCTGTGCGCATGCAACGCGATGAAACTCGGGTACCAGCAGGGTGACCGGCTGGCCTACTGGTGGATCGACAATTATGTCGATGTGACCTCGGCCCAGGAGCCGCTCACGCGCGAGGCCATCGCGCGCTTCTTCGCCTGGCACCGCAAGTCCCAGCTGCCCGAGATCTCGGGCCTGCTGCAGCAGGCCAAGGCCGAGGTCCGCCAGCCGGTGACGCCGGCCATGGTCGAGCACTTCCAGGACGCCTCGCAGCAGCTGGCGCGCCGCTCGTACGAGCAGGCCATGCCCGACATGGCCGACTTTCTGCTGACGCTGACGCCCGACCAGATCGCCCGCATGGAGAAGAAATTCGCCGAGGGCAACGCCAAATACCGCAAGAAATTCCTGAACCCCAACCCGGCCGAGCGGGTCGACGCCCGTTTCGACAAGGTGATGGACTATGCGCGGCTGGTCTATGGCGATTTCTCCGGCGAGCAGGAAAAGCAGATCCGTGCGGCGGTGCTGCCGGTGGTCGAGAACGCCGAGTCGCGCTACGCCGAGCGGGTGGCGCGCCAGCAGGAATGGCTCAAGATGGTGCGCTACGTGCAGGCCACGCAGCCGTCCAAGCCGCAGGTGACGGACCTGCTGCGGCGCTTCCGCGATTACTGGCAGAACCCGCCGGGCAAGCATGCCGTGAGCCACGATGCCAGTACCAGCGCCGGCATTGCGCTGACCGTGGCGATCGCCAACATGACCACGCCGAAGCAGAAGGCACATGCGCAGGACCGGTTCCAGAGGTGGATCGACGATACCAACGCGCTGATGCGGGAGAAGGCGAACGCCCCGGTGCAGTCGGCGGCGACGAACTGAGCCTTGGCAGCACACATGCAAAATGCCCGCTCGCGCGGTCCGCTCGCGCGGGCATTGTTGCCATGTGGTGGCGGTTGGCGGCGTTACTGCGGCGCGCCGGCCTGCTCCGCCCCGGGCGCGGACACCGGCGGGCGCTCGAAGCGCACGAACTCCATCCGGTTCTCTTCCATGCTGCCCGCGAACACCAGCGGCTGCTGCTGGAATGTGGTCTCACCGAACAGCGAAGCCTCGTCCACCTTGGCCAACCCGGTAGCCAGCCCCGTGAACGGGAACAGCTCGGTATCGGCCAGGTGAGAGGGCACCAC
Source organism: Cupriavidus sp. IK-TO18 (assembly GCF_015549295.1). NCBI lineage: Bacteria > Pseudomonadati > Pseudomonadota > Betaproteobacteria > Burkholderiales > Burkholderiaceae > Cupriavidus > Cupriavidus sp. IK-TO18. Next base: position 26,546 of record NZ_JADGMP010000040.1, on the reverse strand, counting down.
GTTGCGCAGCGCCGAGAAGATATTGTCGATACGGCCCGGGTTCTGCCGCTCCCACTCCTGCAGCATCTCGCTGACCTTCTTGCGCTGCAGGTTCTCCTGCGAGCCGCACAGGTTGCACGGGATGATCGGGAACTCCATCGCGCGTGCGTACGATGCAATGTCCTTCTCCGAGCAGTACGCCAGCGGGCGGATCACGATATGCGCGCCATCGTCGGTGGCCAGCTTGGGCGGCATGGCCTTCATCTTGCCGCCGAAGAACATGTTCAGGAAGAAGGTGTTGACGATGTCGTCGCGGTGGTGGCCCAGCGCGATCTTGTTGGCGCCCAGCTCCTTGGCGGTGCGGTAGATCACGCCGCGGCGCAGGCGCGAGCACAGCGAGCAGGTGGTCTTGCCCTCGGGCACCTTCTCCTTGACGATCGAGTAGGTATCGGCCTCGACGATCAGGTATTCCACCCCCACCGACTTCAGGTATTCGGGCAGCACGTGCTCCGGGAAACCCGGCTGCTTCTGGTCCAGGTTCATCGCGATCAGCCTGAACTTGATGGGCGCGCGCTTCTGCAGCGCCATCAGGACCGACAGCATGGTGTACGAGTCCTTGCCGCCACTCATGCAGACGAGCACGGTGTCGCCGTCCTCGATCATGCCGAAGTCGCCGATGGCCTTGCCGGTTTGCGATTGCAGCCTCGTCTCGAGGCGGTAGAAATTGTTCGAGTGGCTCATGGAGCATCCTGTTGCATGGCGCCTGCCGGATGGAATGGCCGGCAGCGCGCGAAGGGGCAACATTTTACTTCAGGCGCCCGCGCGCCGCAGGCGCCGGGCAGCCGCAGATAACGCAGCTGCCGGCTCAAGCGCCCTGCTTGATGTGGAACACCTCGACGCCGACGGAATCGCAGTCCGGGTACACGTCGGGCTTCTCGGTCGACACGCGCACGGCGCGCACCTTGGGATGCTTCAGCATGGCGCGCGCGACGTCGTCGCACAGCGTTTCCTGCAGGTGGACGTGGCCCTGCGCCATGCGCTCGGCCACGGTGTTGCGCATGAAGTCGTAGTCGACCACTTCGTCGAGCTTGTCGGCGTGCGGGGTGCATTCTTCCAGCGGCACGAACAGGTCGATATTGATCAGCACGCGCTGCTCGCCCTTCTTCTCGAACTCATGCACGCCGATATTGATCTGCACTTCATAGTTGCGCAGGAACATGCGTCGGCAGTCCTGCAGGCTGGGGTGGGAAAGAGCGGCGAGCATGGTCATGGCTGGGAGAAAAGACTAGAAAAGGGAACGCCGCGCCGGGGGGCGCGGCACATCAGGGTACGGCTTGCCGGCGTGCCTGGCGTACAGGCGCCAGCTTACTCGGTCAGGAACATCACGTCGCGCGCCAGCGGCATCAGGTGCTGGCCGCCGTCCACGTACAGCGTGGTGCCGGTGACGGCGCGCGCCTGTGCGAGGTAGGCCACCGCCTGGGCGATATCCTCGGGCGTCGACGACTGGCCCAGCGGCGTCACGCGATGCGCGCGGCGGAAGCTCTGCTCCGACTGCTCGCCCGACACCAGCGTGATGCCCGGCGCCACGCCAACCACGCGGATGCGCGGCGCCAGCGCCTGCGCCAGCTGCACCGTGGCGGTCTGCAGCGCGGCCTTGGACAGCGTGTATGACAGGAAATCGGGATTCAGGTTGTCCAGCTTCTGGTCGAGCAGGTTGATCACCACGCCGCGCGGTTCGGCGGCCTTGTCCTTGTCGCCATCCGCGGCGGCGGCCAGCGCCTTGTGCAGCTCGCGCGCCAGCAGCAACGGCGCCGCCACATTGGTGCGCATATGCGTATCGAGCGACGCATAGGAGAAGCTGGTCGCCACGTCGTACTGGAACAGCGAGGCGTTGTTGACGAGGCAGGTCGGCAGGCCCAGCGCGGCAATGCAGTCCGCGATCAGGCGGCCGGTGGCGGCTTCGTCGGCGAGATCGGCACGCAGCACCGCGGCACGGCGGCCGAGCCCGCGGATCCTGGTCGCCAGCGCTTCGGCCTCGTCCACCGAGCGGTGGCAGTGCACGGCCACGTCCCAGCCCTGCGTGGCCAGTTCCAGCGCAATGGCGCGGCCCAGGCGGCGCGCGCCGCCGGTGACGAGGGCGACGCCGCGGGCGGCGGACTGGGCCGTGGCGGCAGCGGCTGCAGGCTGGGCGGCAGCGGGTGCCGAGGTATCGGATGCGGGCATTGCTACAATCGCGGGATGCAGAAAGCCGCTAGTTTACCCCTTCCCCCCGCCGACGCGCAGGCCGCGTCCGATACCCTTACAGCCCGTATTGGCGAATCGATCGATGCGGCCGGCGGCTGGATCGGCTTTGACCGCTATATGGCGCTGGCGCTGTATGCGCCCGGCCTGGGCTACTACAGCGGCGGCTCGGCCAAGTTCGGGCGCGATGCCCGCGACGGCAGCGACTTCATCACCGCGCCGGAACTGAGCCCGTTCTTCGCGCGCACGCTGGCGCGCCAGTTCGCGCCGCTGATCGCGCAGGGCCTGCCACACATGATGGAATTCGGCGCCGGCACCGGCCGCCTGGCCGCTGACCTGCTGCTGGAGCTGGAGCAGGAAGGCCAGTTGCCACAGGAATACGCGATCGTCGAACTGTCCGGTGAGCTGCGCGCGCGCCAGCAGGAAACGCTGGCGCAGCGCGCCCCGCACCTGGCCGCGCGCGTGCGCTGGCTGGATGCGCTGCCCGACAGCTTCGAGGGCGTCATCGTCGGCAACGAAGTGCTCGATGCAATGCCGGTGCAGCTCTACGCACGCACCGGCGGCCGCTGGCACGAGCGCGGCGTGACGCGCAGCGGCGTGGCGGGCACCGAACCCGGCGCGGCCGCCGCGTTCCGCTTCGAGGACCGCGTGCTCGCCGATGCCGACGTGCCGGCGATGCTCCGCGACATCCCCGGCGACCACGATGTCGTCACCGAAACCCACGCCGAGGCCGAAGGCTTCATGCGTGCCGTCGGCGCGATGCTGGCGCGCGGCACCGCCTTCTTCATCGACTACGGCTTCCCCGCCGCCGAGTACTACCATCCGCAGCGCGCCGGCGGCACGCTGATGTGCCACTACCGGCATCACGCGCACCCGGACCCGTTCCTCTACCCGGGCCTGCAGGACATCACCACGCACGTCAATTTCAGCGGCATCGCCGCCGCCGCGGTGGAAACCGGGCTTACGGTGTCGGGCTTTGCCTCGCAGGCGCGCTTCCTGATGAACGCCGGCATCACCGAGCTGCTGATGGCGCTTGACCCGTCCGATGCGCGCGCCTTCCTGCCGCAGGCCAACGCCGTGCAGAAGCTGTTGTCCGAAGCGGAAATGGGCGAGCTGTTCAAGGTCATCGCGCTGACGCGGGGCCTGGACGACGGCACGGACCAGAGCGAGCCGCTGGCCGGCTTCGCCCGCGGCGACCGCTGCCATACCTTGTAAGCCATCGCGAACGCCATGCTGCGCTGGACCCTCACTATCTTCCTGAGCGTGATCATCCTGTCCGCGGCGCTGCCGTGGCTGCAGAAGTTCGGGCTGGGACGGCTGCCCGGGGACGTGCGCTTCCGCGTGTTCGGGCGGGAATTCGTGCTGCCGTTTGCATCGACGATCCTGCTGTCGCTGGTGGCGCTGGTGATCGGCAAGCTGCTCTAGTCCCTCTAGTCCACCAGGCTCACTTGATCGCCCCGACGGTAAATCCCGCAACGGTGATGAAGGTCGGGGCGTAGACGAACTCCTGCATCGCCAGCGTCATGCTGAAGATGACCACGGTCAGGATACCGCTCGACGACACCGGCACCACCACCGTCAGGAAGGCGCCGAAGCGGCTCAGCCCGTCCATCATGGCGGCTTCCTCGATATCGCGCCGATCGCCGGCGAGGCCGCCGCGGCAGGCGTGGCCTGCAATACCGCCTGCGCCACCGGCGACCACATCTTCCAGGCGATCATCGACGAGGCGGACGCCCGGCAATGCGACCTGATCGTGATGGCCTCGCACGGGCGGCGGGGGGTGCAGGCGCTGGTGATCGGCAGCGAGACGCAAAAGGTGCTCACGCACACGAAGATCCCGGTGCTCGTCTACCGCTAGCAGAGAGCCGCGTTCAGCCCCCGATGCGCGCTGCCACCGCCGCCACGCGCGCCTCGTGGATGCGGTCGCGGATCTGGTCGACCGCATCGCCGCAGGCGCGGGCGATGGCGCCGGCATCGACTGCCGTTGCCGCCTCCAGCGCCGCTGCCAGCCGCGGCGCCTGCGGGTATGTGCCCGCTTCGAAGCCCTTGCGTCCGCGCATGTCGGCCTCGCACGCCTGCAAGACTCCGGCAAATCTCGCCGGCTTGCGCAGCGCATCGCAGCGCTCGAGCAGGCGCATCACCGCGGCGGCGCTGATCTCCAGCGAACGATGGATATTGCCATGCTCGCGCGCCACCACCAGCGCGAGGTCGCGGCAGTCGTTGGGCACGCGCAGCCGCGCGCAGACCTCTTCCAGCAGCTTGACGGTGCGCATCTCGTGGCCGACGTGGCGCGGCAGCACGTCCTCGGGCGTGGTGCCCTTGCCCAGGTCGTGCACCAGCGCGGCAAAACGCACCGGCAACGGCGCGCCCATCGCCGCGGCGGTATCGATCACCATCATCACGTGCACGCCGGTATCGACCTCGGGATGGTAGTCGGCGCGCTGCGGCACGCCCCACAGGCAGTCAAGCTCGGGCAGCAGCCGCGCCAGCGCGCCGCAGTCGCGCAGCACCTCGAACATTCGTGACGGATGCGCTTCCATCAGGCCGCGCGCCAGTTCCTGCCAGACGCGCTCGGGCACCAGCGCATCGACCTCGCCGGCCGCCACCATCTCGCGCATCAGGCGCTGGGTCTCGGCGGCGACGGTGAACTCGTGGAAGCGCGCGGCAAAGCGCGCCAGCCGCAGGATGCGGACCGGGTCCTCGGCGAAGGCATCCGAGACATGGCGGAACAGGCGGGCCTGCAGGTCGCGCTGGCCGCCATGCGGGTCGATCACCGGGCCGACGAGGTTGCCATCGGCATCGACCTCGCGCGCCATCGCATTGATGGTCAGGTCGCGCCGGACCAGGTCGTCTTCCAGCGTGACATCGGGCTCGCAGTAGAAGGCAAAACCCTTGTATCCCATCGCTGTCTTGCGCTCGGTGCGCGCCAGCGCGTATTCCTCGTGGGTGCGCGGATGCAGGAAGACCGGGAAATCCTTGCCGACGGGGCGATAGCCCGCGGCTACCATCTCGTGCGGGGTCGCGCCGACGACTACGTAGTCGCGGTCCTGGCTGGGCTTGCCCAGCAGTTCGTCGCGGATCGCGCCGCCGACGGCATACACCTGCATCGTTGTGGCCTCTTCTCTGGTGCCGGCGCGCCGGCGCCGGCGGTATCGCTCAGTCTCAGTGGTTGACGATGATCGCGTCGGGCCGCTCGGGCGACAGGCGGTAAGGCTCGTCGTCGGCCAGGAAATCGCGCTCCTCGCGCGCGGCGGCGATCCACTCCTGCATGGTCGGCAGCGCCAGCATGAAGTCGGCATAGGCCTTGGCGTCTTCCGGCAGGTGGATGCCGTAAGTGGCGAAGCGGCTCACCACCGGCGCAAAGAAGGCGTCGGCCACGGTGAACTCGCCGAACAGGAACGGGCCGCGCGCGCCATGCTGCTGGCGCAACCCGCTCCAGATCGCGGCGATACGGTCGACGTCGCGCTGCACCGCCACGTTCCAGCCGCGTCCGGGCAGCACCGCGGTCACGTTCATCGGCAACTGGCTGCGCAGGTTGGTGAAGCCGGAATGCATCTCGGCGCAGATTGCGCGCGCCACCGCACGCTCGGCACGGTCGGCGGGCCACAGCGTCTTTTCCGGGAAACGCTCGGCCACGTATTCGGCGATCGCCAGCGAGTCCCACACCGTGACGTCGCCGTCGACCAGCGCCGGTACCTTGCCGGCCGGCGAATAACGCGCGATCTCGGCCGCGAAGCTGCCGGTGAACAGGCGCACCTGTACCTCTTCGAATTCGATGCCGGCCTGGCGCATCAGCAGCCAGGGGCGCAGCGACCAGGAGGAGTAATTCTTGTTGCCGATGACGAGCTTCATCGTAGGTCCTTGGGGGGAGGCGAAGGGAGACGGCGGCGGCGCGCCGGACCGGTCATTTTGCCAGCGCGCCCGCCTGCCTCAAAGTGAATTGCTCTCGCAACCGATCCGAAAATGGGTCACATAGGCCACCCGCGGCCCTGACCCGCCCGCCCTTCAGCGGTGCACGCTGGCGCGCATCGAGGTCAGCGCGGCATCGCGATTGCGCCCCGCCAGCGCGTCGGTCATCACGGATTCCAGGCTGGCCGGATGCAGGTCCAGCTCCGGCGCGACCGGATGCTCGAGCACGTTGTCCAGCTGCATCGAGTCGAGGTTGTCGCGCGACAGCAGCGGATCGCCCGGCATGTGTTCCATGATGGTCGCCTGCACCCGCGCCAGCGCATCCGGCAGCGCGATCACCGGGCGCGGATGGCCGGATGCGCGGCCGGCGAAGCGCACCAGCTCCTCCAGCGTATAGACCTGCGGGCCGCCCAGCTCATAGCCGCGGCCGATGGTGGCAGGGTTGACCATGGCATTGAGGAAGGCCTGCACCACGTCCTGCACGAACACTGGCTGGAAGCGCGCCTGTGCGCACGCCAGCGGCACCACCGGCGCCATCTGTTGCATCTGCGCGAACAGGTTGAGGAAATGGTCGTCGGGGCCGAACACCACCGACGGCCGCAGGATGGTCCAGTCCAGCCCGCTGGCGCGCACGATGCGCTCGCCGTCGCCCTTGCTGCGCAGGTACATCGACGGCCCCTGGCTGTCGGCGCCAAGCGCACTCATATGCAACAGCCGGCGCACGCCGGTGGACAGGCACGAGGCCACGATCTGCCGCACCATTTCCACATGAGCGCTGGCAAAGGCCTCGCCGTAGGGATCGGCACGCTCGCCGTGCAGCACACCCACCAGGTTGACGACGATGCCGTCGACCCCGAGCGAGCCGATGGCGTCGTCGAGCGCGGCATTGTCGGCCAGCCCCAGTTCGACTACCTCGACGCGCGGCAGCAGCAACAGGTGCTGCGCGTGCTCGACGTTGCGGGTGCCGACCACGATGCGGTCGGGGGCGATCGGCGAATCGGGATTGCTGCCGGGTTCCAGCGGCGCACCCGAGGCAGAAGCGGCGCCGGCCAGGCGCGAGACAAGGTGGCTGCCGATAAAGCCGGCGCCACCGATGACGAGGACGTTGCTGGTCTGCATGATGCCTCCGTGCAAAGTGGACTGCACGTCGCGGCGCATTGCGCAAGCCAGGCCGCCGCGACGCGCCCGGCGCGGCACACCAGCGGCCCGTCCCGTCGGGTGCCCGTCAGGGCAGGCTGGTCGTGGTCACCGGCGACGGCGCGACCGTCCCCAGGCGCGATTTCAGCGACTGCGGCCGGCCACTCATCAATGCAGCATAGTACGTAGCGTTGGAAAGCACATTCTTCACATAGCCGCGCGTTTCATTGAACGGGATGGTCTCTGCAAAGATCGCGCCTTCCACGGGCCGCGCCAGCGTGCTGCGCCAGGCCTTGGGCCGGCCCGGACCGGCGTTGTATGCCGCCGACGCCAGCGCCCAGGAACTGTCCAGGTCGGTCAGCACCATGTTCAGGTAATTGGTGCCGAGCAGGATGTTGATGTTGGGATCGCCCATCATCTGCGGCGAGAAGTCGTTCATGCCGATCTTGCGCGCCACGTACTTGGCCGTCGCCGGCATCACCTGCATCAGGCCGTGCGCGCCGGCGGACGAGCGCGCGTTCATCAGGAAGCGCGATTCCTGCCGGATCAGGCCGTAGACCCACGCCATGTCGAGGCCGACATCGTCGGTCGCGCGCTGCATGATGTCGCGGTACGGCATCAGGAAGCGCAGCTCGAAGTCATGCTCGTTGCGGGTGCGGTCAGCGGTATTGACGGTGCGGTCGAGCAGTTCGAGACGGCGCGCGTACTCCGCCGCGCCGAGCAGCTCGCGGTCGTTCATGCCGCGCAATTCCCAGTTCCATTCGCGGTTGCCCTCGAAGCGCATGTTCATCGCGTAGAACTTCTGCGCGCGCTGGAAGCCGGCGCGCGCGCGCATGGCATTGGCTTCGGCATCGCCGACGGCGGTGCGCGCCGGTAGCGTGATGCGGTTGCCCAGTTCTTCGCTGGCGAGCTGGCCATAGAAGTTGAACTGGCCGGCGATCTGCTGGAAGTTCTGCTGCGCCTCGGTGTCGCGGCCTTCGGCCTTGAGCGCGCGGCCGTACCAGTAGAGCCACGCCGGGTCCTTGGCGCGCAGCTCGGGACGCATCAGCTCGACTGCCTGGCGCACCTGCTTCCAGTCGCCCTGGCGCAGCGCGGCGCGCACGCGCCATTCCTGGGAGTCGTCGGACAACCACTGGTTGCCGCCCAGGTCCATCTGGCGGCGGTAGTAGTTGGCCGCTTCCGGCATCAGCTTCTTGCCCGCGAACTGGCCGATCACGCCCCAGGCGGCGCCCTGCTCGTCGCGCGACAGCGTGCCCTGGACGGTACCCAGGTAGGCGACGGCCTGGTTGGGATCGGTGCGCGCCATCTTGACGATGGTGGCGAGCGCGTCGCCGTCGACGCGTGCATCGGGCAGCAGCGCGGCGATCTTGCCGGCCAGCGTGAGGTAGTTCTGCTCCAGCGCCAGCCGCGCGTGGAAGGCCACATCGCTGCGCTGGATCTGCTGGCTTTGCACCAGGTAGCCGATCAGGTCGACGCAACCTTCGCCGAAATAGCGCGGATCGCTCAGCGCCTGGCGCGACTCGGCGGCAACGTTCTGGCCCTTGAGCGCGCGCGACAGCAGCGCATAGCATTCGACCTGGGTGTCGTCCTTGAGCGCGAACTGCGGATACTCGGCATCGAAGCTGGCCCAGTCGCGCTTCTTGCCCAGCACCAGCAGCCAGTCGTTGCGCATGCGGTCGGCGATGGCCTGGCCCTTGTAGCGCTGCAGGAAGGCGCGCACCTGGTCGTCGGGCGCGTCGATGCGCGCCAGGCCGCTGGCGTCGAACATCTGCGGCTTGATGCGGAAGTACTCGACGTACGACGGGATCGGGTAGTCGACCAGCGTGGCCGAGATCGCGTAGGCGCGCTCTACGTCATTCTTGCGCGCCGCTTCGCGCAGCGCGGCGAAGGCCTCGTCCGGATCGCTCGGGATCACCGCCGGCTGCTGCTGGCGCACGGGCGCCTGCGGGCGCTTCTGCGCATGGACCGGCGTGACAAGCAGTGCACATGCCATGGCGATCCAGGCGGCCCGCCCTGCACGCTGCAGATATACTCCCTTCAGCATTCTTTGCTTCCTTGTCGATGACGGCGGCGCCGGTGCCGCCATGCAAGGCAAGGGCCGCAGCAGCTTCCGCCGTCCGTGTTGGTTCGGACGCGGGCATTATCCCACGCCATGTCCTCAAGTTCCGCCACCTCGGCCGCCACCTCCTCCGGCAGTTCGCCAATCGACCTTGCGGAGGACCGCCGCGCGCAGCGCGCGCGCCTGCTGTCCTTGCGTGCCGCCCTGCCCGCGCGCGACGATGCCGATGCGCGCATCGCCGCCGCATTGTCCGAGCTGCTGGCGGGCCTGGCCGTGCGCTGCCTTGGCTTCTACTGGCCGATCCAGCAGGAGTTCGACGCGCGCGGCGCGGTCGCGCAATGGCTCGCGGCGGTGCCCGCGCGCCAGGCGGCGCTGCCGGCGGTAAGCCGGCCCGGCGCGCCGCTGGACTTCCATCGCTGGGACCCGGACACGCCGATGACCAGGGGCCACTATGGCATCCCGGTCCCCGACGGCACCGAGGCCGTGACGCCCGACGCGCTGGTCATTCCCTGTGTCGGTTTCAGCCCGGACAAGTTCCGCCTGGGCTACGGCGGCGGCTTCTACGACCGCACGCTGGCGGCAATGGCGCAGCGGCCCGTGGCGATCGGCATCGGCTATGAAGCGTGCCGCATCGCACTGCCAGCGCAGCCGCATGACGTGGCGATGGACTGGATCGTTACCGAAGCGGGGGCGTTCTAGCCCGATAGGGTGACAGCAGCGTGCGGGCTACGGCCGGGTTCAGCCGGCCTGCACCAGCTCGTCCACCAGCGCGCGCATGCAGCGCCAGTGCGAGCCTTCCCAGAATACCCGCCGGCACTGGTCGCAGGTGACGAAGCTGCGGTGGCGCTCGAGCACGCCGTCTGGCACCCGCCCGGCCGCGGCGGCCGCTTCCAGCGCGTGCAGCGGCACGTTGCAGTCCAGGCACAGCGAGAACGGCCGCGCGCTGCGCGCCAGGTCGAGCCGCGCGAAGATCTCGCGCACCTGCTGGCGCGGCTTGAGCGCCCGCACATAGCAGCCGTGCGTGATGCCGCGGCGCTTGAGCAGTTCACGGTCGCGCGTCAGCACGATGCGGCCTTCGTCGACCGCAATGCGCTCGATCTCGCTGTCCTCGAAGTGGTTGTCGTAGAGGGTGTCGAAGCCGGTCATGCGCAGCAGGTGCGCCAGTCCGCCCAGATGCGCGTCGGCAACGAAATGCGTCGCGCGCAGCGGATGTTCGCGCACGCGCAGCAGCGGCGTGACGTCGAGGCGTTCGAACTTGGGATAGACCGAGACCCGGTCGCCGTCCCGCAGCTGGCGCTCGAAACCGGAGGATTCGCCGTTGACCAGGATCAGCTCGACTTCGGTGTGCGGCACGCCCAGCGCCTCGATCATGTGCTTGACGGTCGCGGCGCGCGCGCACGCGCAGGGCAGGTCACGCCGGCGCTGGTCCGGCGCGAGGAAGTCGTTCAGTTCCTCGTAGAAGCGGAAGGTGGCGGTGACCATGGGGCGAGTATGGCACCGATTTGCCGTGTTAGTACGCTGGTGGCACCACGGACGCATGCAGCAGGCTCCCCTCTCCCCATGAGGGGAGAGGGGGAACACCTTGCCTGGCAAGATCGAGCCGCTTTGGAGCACCCAAAACCGCTCTCTTCTTCAGCGGGTTCCTTACAGCTTCAGCCGCTGCCAGATCGCCTTGGTCGCGGCGGCCGCGTTGAGCGTGTAGAAATGCAGCCCCGGCACGCCCGCGGCGAGCAGCCGCTCGCACAGCGCGGTGACCACGTCCAGCCCGAAGGCGCGGATCGATTCTCGGTCGTCGCCGAAGCTCTCCAGCCGCTTGGCCACCCAGCGCGGCACTTCGGCGCCGCACATCTCGGAGAATCGCATCAGCTGCGAGTAGTTGGTGATCGGCATGATGCCCGGCACGATCGGCACTTCCACGCCCTGCGCGCGCACGTCGTCGACAAAGCGGAAGTACGCGTCGGCGTTGTAGAAGTACTGCGTGATCGCCGAGTCGGCACCGGCCTTGACCTTGCGCACGAAGTTGTCGAGGTCATGGCGCGGCGACTTCGCCTGCGGGTGGTACTCCGGGTACGCTGCGACTTCGATATTGAACCAGTCGCCGGTCTCGGCACGGATGAACTCCACCAGCTCGTTGGCGTAGCGGAACTCGCCGATCTCGCCCATGCCCGACGGCATGTCCCCGCGCAGCGCGACGATATGGCGGATGCCGCCTTCGCGGTACTGCTGCAGGATTGCGCGGATGCTCTCGCGCGACGAGCCCACGCACGACAGGTGCGGCGCGGCCTCGATGCCTTCGCGCTGGATCTCCAGCACGGCGTCGAGCGTGCCCTGCTGGGTGGTGCCGCCGGCGCCGAACGTCACCGAGATGTACTTGGGCTTGAGCGGAGCCAGCTGCGCGCGCGTGTTGCGCAGCTTTTCCAGGCCCTCCGCCGTCTTGGGCGGGAAGAATTCAAAGCTGAAGTAGCGGTCTTGCATGATGGTGGCGCGTCGCGTTGGCGCGGCGCGCGAAATAAGGTCAGTCGTCGCGGTTGCCCAGCAGCAGGCTGGACAGCAGCCACGAGATCACGCTGTACAGGATGGAGCCCAGCAAGGCCGCCCAGAAGCCGCCGACCGTGAAGCCCGACAGCAGGTTGCCGACAAACAGGAACAGCAGCGCGTTGATGACGAAGATAAACAGCCCCAGCGTCAGCAGCGTGACCGGCAGCGTCAGGATCACCAGGATCGGACGGATCAGCGTGTTGACCAGGCCCAGCACCAGCGCCGCCAGCATCGCCGAGCCGAAGCTCTTGATGTGGATCGACGGGATGATGTACGGCAGCACGAACAGCGCAACGGCGTTGATGATCCAGACGACCAGTAGTCTCATGACGGCTCCTTGGTTGGCTCAATGGCGGGATTGCTCCCTCTCCCGCAAGCGGAAGAGGGGAGTTGCTACCTCACTGCGCGCATCAATAGCGGTAGTGATCCGCCTTGTACGGGCCTTCCTTCTTCACGCCGATATAAGCGGCCTGCTGCTCGGTCAGCTCGGTCAGCTGCGCGTTCAGCTTGCGCAGCTGCAGGCGCGCGACCTTCTCGTCCAGGTGCTTGGGCAGCGTGTAGACGCCGACCGGGTACTTGCCGCTGTCGCGTTCCTGCCAGAGCTCGATCTGGGCGATGGTCTGGTTGGCGAACGAGCTGCTCATCACGTACGACGGGTGGCCGGTGGCGCAGCCCAGGTTCACCAGGCGGCCCTTGGCCAGGATGATCAGCTTCTTCCCGTCCGGGAACTTCACGTGGTCGACCTGCGGCTTGATCTCGTCCCACTCGTACTTCTCGATCGAGGCGATGTCGATCTCGTTGTCGAAGTGGCCGATGTTGCAGACGATGGCCTGGTCCTTCATCTTGGCCATGTGCTCATGCGTGATGACGTGGTAGTTGCCGGTGCAGGTGACGAAGATATCGCCATGCTCGGCGGCGTAGTCCATGGTCACCACGCGATAGCCTTCCATCGCGGCCTGCAGCGCGCAGATCGGGTCGATCTCGGTGACCCACACCTGCGCCGACAGCGCGCGCAGCGCCTGCGCGCTGCCCTTGCCCACGTCGCCGTAGCCGGCCACGATGGCGATCTTGCCGGCGATCATCACGTCCGTGGCGCGCTTGATGCCGTCGACCAGCGATTCGCGGCAGCCGTACAGGTTGTCGAACTTGCTCTTGGTGACGGAGTCGTTGACGTTGATCGCCGGAAAGCGCAGCTCGCCCTTCTGGGCCATCTGGTACAGGCGATGCACGCCGGTGGTGGTTTCCTCGGTCACGCCGCGGATGGCTGCCAGGTTGCGGCTGTACCAGCTCGGGTCCTTCGCCAGCTTTTCCTTGATCGCGGCGAACAGGTAGGTTTCTTCCTCGCTGCCCGGGTTGGCGATCAGCGACTGGTCCTTCTCGGCGCGCGCGCCCAGGTGCAGCAGCAGCGTGGCATCACCGCCGTCGTCGAGGATCATGTTCGGGGTGCCACCGTCGGCCCAGTCGAAGATGCGGTGCGTGAAGTCCCAGTATTCCTTCAGCGATTCGCCCTTGAAGGCGAACACCGGCGTGCCGCCCGCGGCGATGGCGGCGGCGGCGTGGTCCTGCGTCGAGAAGATGTTGCACGAGGCCCAGCGCACGTCGGCGCCCAGCGCCTGGAGCGTCTCGATCAGCACGGCGGTCTGGATCGTCATATGCAGCGAGCCGGCGATGCGCGCGCCCTTGAGCGGCTGCGCGGCGGCGAATTCGTCGCGGATCGCCATCAGGCCGGGCATTTCGGTCTCGGCAATGGCGATTTCCTTGCGGCCCCAGCCGGCCAGGTTGATATCGGCGACGAGGTAGTCTTGCTTCAGGTCGGTCACGGCGTTCATCTTTCACTCCGGTGAAGAGTGGCACGCAGGTGACGAGATCGGGAAATCGGGCGGCGGCATGGCAGCGGGCACATGCGCAGCGGGCGGATAGGTCGACTCGCCTCCGTGCGAAACCACGGATCAGCGAGCGCCGTTGAAGACAGTCCGAGCCTGGCGGATGCATGGGGTAGCACTTTTGCCTACCGCATCCGTTGCAACGCTCCTCGGAGTGGCGGTATTGTAGCGTGCCCGGCCGCCTTGCGCACCGGCCCTCCTTGATTTCCTCACAGATGATCCCAACGCCACCCCGCACCCTGACCATCGCCGGCTCCGACTCCGGCGGCGGCGCCGGCATCCAGGCCGACCTGAAGACTTTCTCCGCGCTGGGCTGCTTCGGCATGAGCGCGATCACTGCGATCACCGCGCAGAACACGCTTGGCGTGACCGGCGTGCATGCGATCCCGGCCGACATGGTGGCGGCGCAGATCGACGCGGTGGCCGGCGATATCGGCGTGGACGCGGCCAAGACCGGCATGCTGGGCACCGCCGCCATCGTCGAGGCCGTGGCCGCGGCGGCGGACCGGCATGGCATCCGCAAGCTGGTGGTGGACCCGGTGATGATCTCGACCTCGGGCGCGACGCTGTCCGACGACGCCACCACGCAGGCCATGGTGCGGCTGCTGTTCCCGCGCGCGCTGCTGGTCACGCCCAACCTGCCCGAGGCCTCCTACCTGCTGGGCCGCAGGATTGCGCGCCGCGCCGACATGGAACAGGCCGCCGCCGACCTGATCGCGATGGGCTGCCCGGCCGTGCTGCTCAAGGGCGGCCACCTGGAAGACGATGGCGCGGCCGGCATTGCCGGCGGGCTGGACGACCTGCTGATGCTCGAGGACGGCACTGTGCGCGTGTTCACGCATCCACGCGTCGATACCCGCAACCTGCACGGCACCGGCTGCACGCTGGCAGCGGCCATCGCATCGCAGCTGGCGCGTGGCGATGCGCTGGAAGATGCCGCGGGCAAGGCGCTGGACTATGTGGCGCAGGCCATCGCGGCCGGCGCGGGACTGCGGCTTGGCAGCGGCAACGGCCCGCTGAACCACGCCTTCGCGCCGCGCGCGCTGGGTTGAGCGCCAGATGCAGAGGCTCACCCATATCGATCTGCGCAGCGATCCCGACGCCGCCTTCTACCTCAAGCATGAAGTCGTCGACGTTGCATTCGCCACCGAGGCTGGCGAGCTGGTCAGCCGCGAAGGCCCCAACCGCTACCAGCCCGGCGATGCGCTGATCACCAGCCGCACCGGCGACCGCTGGTGCGTGTCGCGCGACCGCTTCGACCCCAAGTACGACGCCATCCCGCCGCTGGTGCACGGCCAGGACGGCGCCTATCGCAACAAGCCGATCCCGGTGCTGGCGCGCGAGATGCACGAGGCCTTCAGCATCGAACGCAGCGCCGGCGGCGACGTGCTGCACGGCAAGCCGGGCGACTGGCTGATGCAATACGCGCCCGGCGACTATGGCATCACCGAGCGCGCGAGGTTCGAACAGGTGTACCGGCCGCTGCAGGACTGAGCGGCCGGGTTTTTCGGGCAGGTTCAGGCAGGGATCAGTTGCCGCCGCTGGACAGCGGCACCAGCTTGAACGCCGCCCGCGCCACGCACACCACGGTGCCGGCCGCATCCTTCACTTCGCCTTCGCAGAAGGCGATGCGCGCGCCGCGGCGCAGGCAGCGCGCTTCCAGCGTCAGCTCGCCGCGCGCGGCGGCAAGGAAGTGGGTCGACATGTCGATGGTGATCACGCCCGTTTCCGTGGGCGCATGCGAGCGCGCCGCCCCGCTGAGCGTGAAGTCCAGCGTCGCCATCAGCGTGCCGCCGTGCACGTCGCCGCGGCTGTTCACCAGCTGCGGGTGCGCCGGCAGGCGCGTGCGGCAGTAGCCCTCCTCGATCACCTCCGGCTGCAGGCCGAAATAGCGCATCAGCGGGACATCGATGCCGAAATAGGGCTTCTCAGGCGTGCCGGGAGCGGCGGGAATGATCTCGGGGAGCTGGGTCGACATGGTGCGCGATGCGGGATGGTTGGCGGGGAATGCTGCCCGACATCATAGCGGCGGGGTCCGCTTCGGTTCCCGCGGCTGGGCGAATGTCGCACAAATCTTGGCGACGCGATGCCCCTCACCAGGTGCGGTGTGCTCCCCTCTATCAAGGAGAGGGGAGCACACCGCCGGACACACTCTGCACGTGATCGCGCGCTCAGCCGGTCGGGAACAGGCTGACGAGATGCGCCACCGCGGCCGGCACGTCGTCGGCCTCGGTAACGGCGCGCACCACTGCGGCACTGCCGACACCCACGGCGAGCACTTCGCGCATATTCGTGGCATTGACGCCGCCGATGCCGACCAGCGACGGGATCACCGGCTGCATCAGCTTTGCATATGCGCGGAAACGGCCCATGCCTTGCGGCTGGGTCGGCATCACCTTGGTCGTGGTCGGGAAGATCGCGCCCAGCGCCAGGTAGCTCGGACGGATCGCCGCGACGCGCAGCATCTCGGCGTAACCGTGCGTGGATATGCCCAGCCGCAGCCCGGACGCACGGATCGCGTCGAGGTCGGCGTCGTCGAGGTCTTCCTGGCCGAGGTGGATGCCGTAGATGCCGCTCTGCGCGCCATTGGCGGCGTGGTAGTCGATCGCCGCCTGCCAGTGGTCGTTGATGAACAGGCGCGACGACGAGCCCTGCATGGCCCTGGCCGCGCGCGCGATCTCGGCGCGCACCGCGGCGGGATCGTCGGACTTGAAGCGCAACTGCACCGTCGGCACGTTCAGCGGCGCCAGGCGCTCGATCCATTCCGCGCTCGGCACGACCACGTACAGGCCCAGCGCGGGGCACGGCGCGAACGGCTCGACGGCCTGCTCCGGCGCCACCAGCGCGACATGGCGCACGTGCGGGAAACGCGCGAAATCCGTCGGCCAGTCGGCCGAGCCCGGCGCCCAGGCGCGCGCCAGCGCCAGCGCATCATGCGCGGGGAAATGCAGCGACAGGCTCGCCAGCAGTACCGCGACGAACGCTGCCGAATGCGGCTGGTCGCTGTCCGCGGCAACCGAGAACACCCAGGTGCCCATCGGCGAGCGCACCGTGTCGATCCACCGGCCGCCCTCGCGGTCGGTCTCGATCAGCGTGGCGCCGCTGGCGGCGACGCGCGCAATGGCTTCTTCGGTGGCTTCGCCGTCGGACAGCAGCACATCGTGCGCGCCGGGATGCTCAGGCGCGTCTTCCAGGCGCCAGGCCTGCCACGGCTTGTCGTCGATGCCGAAGGTCTCGCCATAATGCTCCAGCACTGCCGCACGCAGCGGACCGTCGCTGGGAACGTGGACGGGGCGGCGGGTCATGCGCGCTGCTCCCGCTGCTCCGCCTCCGCATGCCAGAACGGCATGCCGACCACCGGCGTGCTGGCCTGCGCCACCTCGCGCTCGGGCATCGGGCCGGCCAGGTACGCGGTGCGGCCCGCTTCCACGGCCTGCGCGAACGCGCGCGCCATGTTGACGGGGTAGGCGGCCTGCGCCACCGCGGTGTTGAGCAGCACGCCGTCGTAGCCCCACTCCAGCACCTGCGCCGCGTGCGACGGCAGGCCCAGGCCGGCATCGACGATCAGCGGCGTATCCGGCAGGCGCTCGCGCAGCACGCGCATCGCATGCGGATTCACCGCGCCCCGGCCGGTGCCGATCGGCGCGGCCCACGGCATCAGCGCCTGGCAGCCGACGTCGAGCAGCCGGCGGCACAGCACCAGGTCCTCGGTACAGTAGGGCAGCACCTTGAAGCCTTCCTTGATCAGGGTCTCGGCCACAGCGGGCAGGTTGAGCGTGTCGGGCTGCAGCGTGTAGTCGTCGCCGATCAGTTCGAGCTTGATCCACGGTGTCTCGAATACTTCGCGCGCCATCATCGCGGTGGTGATGACCTCCTGCGCGGTGAAGCAGCCGGCGGTGTTGGGCAGCACCGGCACGTTCAGCGCCTTGAGCATCTGCCAGAACGCCTGGCCGCCCTCGCCGTCGCCCACCGCGCCCTGGCGGCGCAGCGCGACGGTGATCATGGCCGGCGCGCAGGCCTGCACGGCCGCTTCAAGCGTGGCCGGCGACGGATAGCGCGCGGTGCCCAGCAGCAGGCGCGAGCCGAACGACTCGCCATACAGCACGAACGGGTCGCGCAGGGTTTCGGAAGGTTCGAATGTCATGGGGTCAGCCTCCCGTCACGGGTTGCACGAGGTCGATGCGGTCGCCGGCCGCAAGAGGGGTGTTGGCATGCGCGGCGCGCGGCACGAACTGGCCGTTGACCGCCGCGGCAAAAGGGGGCGCGATCTTCGCCACGACCACCGCATCCGCCAGTGTGGCGGATTCGGCAAGGGCGAGAGGTCGGCCGTTGAGCAGGATTTCCATGTCAGTCTTGCGTTAGTGCAGCAGCCCGGTGCGCGCGTGCAGCGTTGCGGCCGGCGCTTCCGTCACTGCCTCGATCATGCCGGGCCAGCGCAGCGCGGCAGGCACTGCATGGGCGGCAGGATCGCCCTTGAGCAACGCGCCCACGACCGCGCACGCGGCCTCGGTCACCGCCGGCGCGATCAGGAAGCCGTGGCGGTACAGGCCGTTGACGCGCACCACGCGCGCCTGCTGGTCGACGCGGATCGCCGGCAGGTGGTCGGGCCGCGTGGGGCGGCGCTGCACGTTCAGTTCCAGCACGCGCGCCTCGCCGAAAGCGGGATGCAGCGAATGCGCCGCCGACAGCAGCTCCAGCGCGGAACGCACGCTCATCGGCGAATCGTCCTCGCTTTCCAGTTCGGTCGCGCCGATCACGTACAGGTCGTTGGGCTTGGGAGCAATATAGATCGGGTAGCGCGGATGCAGCAGCCGCACCGGCCGGTGCAGCTTCACGTCGGGCGCATGCACGCGCACCACTTCGCCGCGCAGCCCGCGCAGTCCGGGCGCGCTGCCGCCGGGCTGCGACGGCCACGCCGCGCGCGCGCCCAGGCCGCGGCAATCCAGCACCACGTCGGCGCGGATGCCCAGCGCCGGCAGCGTGTCGGCTTCTACCTCGCCGGCTTCCCAGACACAATGCACGCCCTCGCTGACCGCGCACGACAGCAGCGCGCGCAGCACGCCGCGGTTGTCGAGCTGGCCCTCGCCGGCCAGCAGCAGCCCCTGCGGGAAGCGGCCCGCCAGCGCCGGCTCGACTTCGCCCACGCCCTTGCCGTCCAGCGCCCGCAGCCGCTGCGACACCAGCTCGGGCGGCGCCACCGCGCGCATGCGGCTGGTGAACAGCGACATCTCGCCGCGGTCGCGCGCATGCCAGACCACCAGCGTGCCGTCCTCCTGGAAGAACACCGGCTCCGGCAACTCGGCCAGCCACGCCCGCCACAGGTCGACGCTGGCGATGCCCAGATCGACGATGCGGCGCTCGGCGATGGCCGATTCCGCCAGCGGCGCCAGCATGGCCGCGGCCACGTAGGCGGCCGAACCCGCGCCGTCCGGCCCGGCGCGCTCCACCAGCGCCACGCGGGCGCCGCTGCGCACCAGTTGCCAGGCAGCCAGGCGGCCGGCAAGTCCGGCCCCAAGGATGGCGACGTCAAACGACTGTACTGCTGTCATGAGGGATGTTGTGCCGGCGCATGGGCATGCGGGCATGCCGCCGCGCCGGCCTCCTTGTTGTCTGTGCCGCCGCGCGGGGCGCTGCGCGGCGGCGGAACATGCGCGGGCATGGTTGCGAGGCCATGCCCGTACTGCCGTTGCCTTACGAGTAGATCTTGCTGCCCTTCTTCAGGAACTCGATCGACTTTTCTTCCATGCCCTGCTGCGCTTCCTTGGGCAGCGATGCCGCGTAGTCGCGCACTTCCTGCGTGATCTTCATCGAGCAGAACTTCGGCCCGCACATCGAGCAGAAGTGGGCGATCTTGGCGCCTTCTGCCGGCAGCGTGGCGTCGTGGTACGAACGCGCGCGTTCCGGGTCCAGGCCGAGGTTGAACTGGTCTTCCCAGCGGAACTCGAAGCGTGCCTTGGACAGCGCGTTGTCGCGCAGCTGTGCGCCCGGCCAGCCCTTGGCAAGATCCGCGGCGTGGGCAGCGATCTTGTAGGTGATGATGCCTTCGCGCACGTCTTCCTTGTCCGGCAGGCCCAGGTGCTCCTTGGGCGTGACGTAGCACAGCATGGCCGTGCCCATCCAGCCGATATTGGCCGCGCCAATGCCGCTGGTGATGTGGTCGTAGCCGGGGGCGATGTCGGTCACCAGCGGTCCAAGGGTGTAGAACGGCGCCTCGTAGCAATGCTTGAGTTCTTCGTCCATATTGGCCTGGATGCGCTGCAGCGGCACGTGGCCCGGGCCTTCGATCATCACCTGCACGTCGTGCTTCCACGCCTTGGCGGTCAGCTCGCCCAGCGTGCGCAGCTCGCCGAACTGGGCATCGTCGTTGGAGTCGGCGATGCAGCCCGGACGCAGGCCGTCGCCGAGGCTGAACGACACGTCGTACGCCTTCATGATCTCGCAGATCTCGTCGAAGTGCGTGTACAGGAAGTTTTCCTTGTGGTGCGCCAGGCACCACTTGGCCATGATCGAACCGCCACGCGAGACGATGCCGGTGACGCGGTCGGCGGTCAGCGGCACGTAGCGCAGCAGCACGCCGGCGTGGATGGTGAAATAGTCCACGCCCTGCTCGGCCTGCTCGATCAGCGTGTCGCGGAACATCTCCCAGGTCAGGTCCTCGGCGATGCCGCCGGTCTTGTCCAGCGCCTGGTAGATCGGCACCGTGCCGATGGGCACCGGCGAGTTGCGCAGGATCCACTCACGGGTTTCGTGGATGTGCTTGCCGGTCGACAGGTCCATGATGGTGTCTGCGCCCCAGCGGATCGACCACACCATCTTTTCCACTTCCTCGGCCAGCGACGAGGTCACGGCGGAGTTACCCAGGTTGCCGTTGATCTTGACGCGGAAATTGCGCCCGATCGCCATCGGCTCCAGCTCGGTGTGGTTGATGTTGGCGGGAATGATCGCGCGGCCCGAGGCGATCTCCTGGCGCACGAATTCCGGCGTGATGTCTTCCGGACGCAGCGGCAGGCCGGCGCCCAGCGCGTTGCCGGGGTGCTGGCGCAGCAGCGCCTTGTATTCGGGCTTGTCGTACAGCGCCTGCAGGTTCAGCGATTCGCGCAGCGCCACGTACTCCATTTCAGGCGTGATGATGCCCTTGCGCGCATAGTGCATCTGCGACACATTGGCACCGGCCTTGGCGCGGCGCGGGTTGGTCAGCTGGGCAAAGCGCAGGTGCGCGGTGGCCGGGTCGTTGGCGCGGTCGCGGCCGTATTCCGACGACAGGCCGGGAAGCACTTCGGTGTCGCCGCGCTCTTCGATCCACTTGGCGCGCACCGCCGGCAGGCCGGCCTTCAGGTCGATATGCACGTCCGGGTCGCTGTACGGGCCCGAGGTGTCGTACACCGGGATCGGCGGGTTGGGCATCTCGCCCTTCTCGGTGCGCGTGGAGGTCTGCAGGATCGTGCGCAGCGGCACGCGGATATCCGGGCGGCTGCCGGTCAGGTAGGTCTTGCTGGAAGCCGGGTAGGCAAATTTCTGGTCGAGGTCGCTCTCGAGCGATTCGAAGGAAGCAGCGGGGGCAGTACGGGCCATGGGTGTCGTCCTCTCTCTTGCGGGGTGGACGAAACCAGGAGCCCTGTGAGCGCTGCCGGCGGCGTGGTGGCCTGGGCGGCGAGTCCCGGAGGGACTAGAGGCTTGGTCTTGCTGAAACTTCCCACGCCGGTACTAACCGGATCGGGTTCGAAGGGACTCTCTCAGCCGCACGGCCCATCCGTACGGCACCCCTGTTTCATCCAACGGGGTGAATTTAAGCACAGAGCACCGGTGGGCGCCAGTGCCAGTTCCCCGTCGTTTGTGGTGCCACACCTGTGCGCATAGGTATCGAATCGCGCATGGTGCAGCGCAAAAACAGGCATCAAGCGGCCGAGCATGCACTCAAACGCGTGTCAGGTGCTCTACCATGCAAAGCAAACGGCAAGCATCGAACCGATCCAGGAGACCTCCCAAAATGACCGACGCCGCCACGCATCGTGTCTTCAACCAGGTGCCGGACCTTGCGCACTACAACCTCTTCGGCTGCGATCCCATCGTCCGCGCCGCGCTGGAGCGGCTTGGCGGCGGCTGGCATGCCGAGGCGCTGGGGCAGTTCGGCGCGCGGCTGGGCGAGCCGGAAGTGCAGCAATGGGCCGCCGACGCCAACCGCCATACGCCCGAGCTGCACACGCACAGCCGCACCGGCGAGCGCATCGATTCCGTGGAATTCCACCCAAGCTGGCACGCACTGCTGTCGCTGCTGCGCAGCCAGCAATTGCAGGCCCTGCCCTTCGCGCTGCCGCGCGCGGGCGTGTGGAGCGCGCGCACCGCGGGCTACTTCCTGCAGGCGCAGGTTGAGTCCGGCTCGCTGTGCCCGCCCACCATGACCCTCGCCAGCATTCCGGTGCTGCGCAAGGAAACCGCGCTGTTCGCCGAGCTGGAGCCGCGCCTGTATGCGAGCGAGCATGATGCGCGCGACCTGCCCTGGCGCGAGAAGACCGCGATCATGATCGGCATGGGCATGACGGAGAAACAGGGCGGCTCGGACGTGCGCGCCAACACCACCGTGGCGCGCGCCGTGCGTGGCGAAGGCCGCGGCGCGGAATACGTGCTGACCGGGCACAAGTGGTTCTTCTCGGCGCCGATGTGCGACGCGCACCTGGTGGTGGCGCGCATGGGCGCCGAAGACGGCCCGCTGTCGTGCTTCTTCGTGCCGCGCTTCCGCGACGACGGCAGCAAGAACCCGATCCAGATCCAGCGCCTGAAGGACAAGCTCGGCAACCGCTCCAACTCCAGCAGCGAGGTCGAGTTCCGCGACGCGACCGGCATCCTGATCGGCGAGGAAGGACGCGGCATCCCCACCATCATCGAGATGGCGACCAATACGCGGCTCGACTGCGTGATCGGCAGCTCGGCCATCCTGCGCGCGGCCTTCGTGCAGGCGCTGCACCATACGCGCCACCGCAGCGCCTTCGGCCGCCTGCTGGCCGACCAGCCGCTGATGCGCAATGTGCTGGCGGACCTGGCGCTGGAATCCGAAGCGGCCTCGCTGCTGATGATGGAACTGGGCCACGCCTTCGAGCACGCCGAGGGCGACAACCCCGACCCGCTCGCCGCCGCGTGGAAGCGGGTGGTCACGCCCGCGGCCAAGTTCTGGATCTGCAAGCGCGCCATCGAGGCCACCGGCGAGGCGATGGAAGTCTGGGGCGGCAACGGCTACGTCGAAGAAAGCCCGATGGCGCGGCTGTACCGCGAAGCGCCGGTCAACTCGATCTGGGAAGGCTCGGGCAACATCATGTGCCTGGACGTGCTGCGCGCGATCCAGCGCAACCCCGACGACGGCGCGCGCCTGCTGCAGGACCTGCAGCGCCG
The DNA here is from genome assembly GCF_015549295.1 of Cupriavidus sp. IK-TO18. Classification (NCBI taxonomy): domain Bacteria; kingdom Pseudomonadati; phylum Pseudomonadota; class Betaproteobacteria; order Burkholderiales; family Burkholderiaceae; genus Cupriavidus; species Cupriavidus sp. IK-TO18. The sequence goes on along the minus strand of NZ_JADGMP010000040.1, from coordinate 3,416 downwards.
CGCCGGCGGCCATCCAGCGGTGCGCGCCGAGCTGGCATCGCTGCAGGCGCTGCTGCGCGAAGCGCCGGAGCACCTGGAGGCCAACGCGCGCCGCTTTGCGCAGGGGCTGGTGCTGACCACGCAGGCGGCGCTGATGCTGGCGCATGCCGATGCGGAGAATGCGGAGCTGTTTGTCGCCAGCCGGCTTGGGCGCCAGCATGGACGCGTGTTCGGCACGCTGGATGCGGAGGCCGAATTGCTGAAGCGCGTGGCATCGCGCGGCTTCGAAGGCTAGCCGCGCAGACCCGGCGCTTGCGTCACGCCTCCATCGACTCCAGCACGCGCAGCATCACCCGCGGCGCGTAGCGGATCAGGTCATGCGCGCGTTCGCCGATCATGATCGCGGGCGCGTTGATGTTGCCACCGACCAGCGTCGGCATGACCGAGGCATCGACCACGCGCAGCCCTTCCACGCCGCGCACGCGCAACTGCGGGTCGACCACCGCCAGCGCGTCCATGCCCATGCGGCAGGTGCCCACGGGGTGATAGATGGTGTCGGCACGTGCGCGGATCATCTCGCGCACGTCGGCATCGTCGCTGCCGTCGGCGCGCAGGTGCGCGGAGTACAGCTCGCGCCCGCCGTAGCTGGCCAGCTGCGGCTGCGCGAAGATCCGGCGCACGATGCGCACGCCGGCAACCATGTCGTCGAGGTCGCGCACATCGTTGAGGTAGCGCGGGTCGATCAGCGGCGCCTCGCGGATATCGGCCGATGCCAGCCGCACCTCGCCGCGGCTGCGCGGACGCAGCACGCATACGTGGCAGGAGTAGCCGTGGCCGAAGTTGAGCCGGCGCATGTGGTTGTCGGCCATGCCGACGACGAAATGCAGCTGCAGGTCGGGCTCGGCCAGTTCGGGGCGGCTGCGTATGAAGCCGCCGGCCTCGGCGAAGTTGCTCGACAGCATGCCGGTGCGTTCGCGCCGGTAGCGCAGCATTTCCGACAGCAGGGTCATGAAGCCGCTGAACGACACGCCGAACAACTCGGGCGCCGCCACGCGCTTGTGCAGGATGATGTCGAGATGGTCCTGCAGGTTGGCGCCCACGCCGGGCAGGTCGTGGACCACGTCGATGCCAAGCTCGCGCAGCTGCGCCGCCGGTCCCACGCCGGACACCAGCAGCAATTGCGGCGAGCCGAAGGTGCCGGCGCAAACGATCACGTCGCGCCGTGTGCGCAGAAGTTGCTGGCGGCCGTCGCGCGCGACCAGCACGCCGGCCGCATGGCGGCCCTCGAAGACGATGCGCAGGGCCTGTGTGCCGGTCAGCACCTGCAGCCGCGCGCGCCCGCCGTTGCAGGCCTTGTCGCGCGTGTTGCCGCCGTGCAGGTAGGCGCGCGCCGCGTTCCAGCGCTCGCCCGCATGCTGCGTGACCTGGTACCAGCCCACGCCCTCCTGCTCTTCGCCGTTGAAGTCATCGTTGCGCAGGTAGCCCGCCTGCTGCGCGGCCTCGATAAAGCGCTCGGCGAAGGGATTTGGCGTGCGCAGGTCCGATACATGGAGCGGGCCGCTGCCGCCATGCAGCGGATCGTCGTCGCTGCCGGCCAGGCGCTCATTGCATTCCGCACGGCGGAAATACGGCAGCACGTCGTCCCATGACCAGCCGTCGCAGCCTGCGGCGGCCCAGTCGTCGTAGTCGGCGGGCCGTCCGCGCGTGTAGATCATCGCGTTGATCGACGAGCAGCCGCCCAGGCCGCGTCCGCGCGGCTGGTAGCCCCGCCGGCCATTCAGTCCCGGCTGCGGCACGGTCTCGTAGGCATAGTTGCGTGCGCTGGCGCGCGGCAGCATGGCGGCGCACGCGGCGGGTGTGCGTACCAGCACATGGTGGTCGTGCTGGCCGGCCTCGACCAGGGCAATGGTGTCGTCCCCGCTGTCGGCCAGCCTTCCGGCCAGCGCACAGCCCGCCGATCCCGCGCCGACGATGACGTAGTCGTAGGTGGTTTCCATCTGTCTCCCCGCATGTCCGCAGGCGGCGAGAGTCAGCCGGGCCAGCGGATGGCAAGCCGTGAAATTCAGTGTAGGCGCTAGCCTGAGCGGGGGTGAAGGGTTGCGGCGTGCCGGCGTTGGTGGTCCGGGCGGGCGGTTGTCATGCCGATGGAGGAACAGGCATCAATGGCCCTGGCTGGCCTTCAAGTGATGCGCGCGGCAGCCGGCGCGCCATCCCGATGCCCCGGGGTGTTGCAACCGACTGCGCGTCTGGCCTGCGGGTCAGGGCACCAGCATCGGCCGCCCGAGCATGCGCGACAGCACGGCCTCGGGCGAGTGAGTGTGGTCGGAGATCGCCTGCGGCTCAAGATAGATGGTCTGCTCCATCATCGCGCGCCCGCGCATGGCGGCGTGCAGCAACTGGTCGCTGAAGACAATCCAGGTCGAACCGGGCGGGAAATGGAATTCCTGCTGGGGCACGTCGCGCTGGTAGTCCAGGTCGGCCTTGGCCAGGTCGTGGAGCTGCAGCATGCGGTGGTCGTATTCCGAGCGCTTGCGCTTGGTGATATGCAGCAGCTTCATCAGCGCCGCCTGTCCCGGCCACATGCCGTGTGTCTTCGGCACGAACTTCTGCGCGAAATCACCGAATGGCTCGCCCACGCGCCACACGCGCGGCGCGGCCGGGTCGATGTTATGGAACACGCGCAGCAGGCGCTTGCCCAGCATCGGGTTGGAGGGGAAGGAATCGACGTGCAGGCGGGTGTCGTCCTTGCGCCAGCTGACCGGGCGGCCGGCGATCTCGCTGGGACGCAGCGAGGTGCCGGCGCGGGTCATGTGGGGAATGTATTCGGGGAACAGCGTGCGGATCAGCGACTCGCTGTTGTCGGCATAGCGGCGGATCAGCGTGTAGAGGTCGGACAGGTCCTGCTGGGTGCCCTGCGCGCCGCGCACCGCGGTGTCGTTGGCGCGGAGGTTGATGTTCTTGGATTTGCCGTCGGAATAACGGGCGTCGAGGAAGCGTTCCTCGCCGGGTTCGAAGTGGAATTTCAGGTTGGGGAAATACAGCACCGCGCCCTGCTCCAGCTCGCGGCGAAGGGTGGCGCGTTCCTCGGGGGTGACCTGGGGGGCCCAGTTGGTGTAGGGCTGTGGGCGGATCAGGTCGAGGCTGCCTCCCGACGCGGAGCGGGTCGGCGCGGTGGCATTGGAAATGGCTGGTGCTGCGGGCATGGCAGTCCTCTGGGGACGGGACCCCCGTGAAGGAATTTTGTGGTGGTTGGGATTTTACTACCTGGGTGTTTGGGTGGCGATTGGGGCGCAGGGGGCGGGGGCTTTCTGGCCTGGTGACATGCTGTTGGCTGTTTTAGCGTCTGCTGTCGCTGTTGATGACATGCTGTCGGCTGTTGAACCGCCTGCGATGATTGAACGAGCCCAGAGCTGGGCGTGGCCCCTGCTGCTGGCGTC
>NZ_JADGMP010000004.1:0-14480 GCF_015549295.1 Cupriavidus sp. IK-TO18 | reverse complement strand
GCGGCGTCGCATTGGGACTATTATTTGGAACGCGCCGCAGGTGACTACGAGCGTGCCGAGGCCCTCCGGCGCGTTTGCGATGGCTACCACGCGGTGCTCGACATGGCGGCAGAGTTCTACCTGGATACCATCCAGATCGTGTTCCAGGAATTCCGTCGGGCGCGCGACAATTGGTTCGTGCAAGGACAGCTCGTGCGTCCGCAGGACATCCGCGCCACCAGGCTCTTGACCATAGAAGGCGAACACGACGCCATTTCCGGCTGCGGACAGACGCACGTGGCGCATGCTCTGTGTCGCGGCATTGCGGCACGCGACAAGCGGCATATGACGGCGCGCCACTGCGGCCACTATGATCTTTTCTCAGGCACCCGGTGGCGCTCCGAAATCTACCCTGGTATCCGCGCGCTGACTCGACAAGATACCTAGCCGCGATGCCCGCCGACGATGCGGCGAGGCGGGTATGTGGTCTCTGCCCGGCGGGCGGCCGAACAAAGACGAGTGAAAGGGGCAGGGCTGCCACGTTGCGCTCCTTCAAGCCCGTACGTGGCGTAAGATTCTAGTGCGCGGAAGTGCTTTTGACCTCCCTCGGTCCAAGGAGCGGGCATGCGTCTAGCTGACTTTATCTTGCGGGATATGAAGCAGATTCTGGCAGAGTGGGAGGCATTTTCTGCGACCCAGCTACCTGCTGCAAGGAGCCGGGATTCTCTGGCCCTGCGCGACCACGCGCCGCAGATCCTGCAAGCCATCGCTAAGGATTTGTCGACCCCGCAAACGAGCGAGGCGCAACGCGAAAAATCGTTGGGGCGAGCGCCCAAGGTGCCTGGCGCGCCGGAGACTGCGGCACAAATACACGCCGTCATTCGGGCACGCGGGGGATTCAATATCAATCAGTTGGTCGCTGAGTACCGGGCCCTGCGCGCCAGCGTGCTGCGTTTGTGGACGGGCGAATTTGAGTTGATCGCCGCGGATCTGGATGATGTGATGCGATTCAACGAGGCGATCGATCAAGCGGTCGCCGAATCAGTGGAGTTTTTCAATGCGGAGGTAGAGCAGTCTCGCAATCTGTTGCTGGGGATGCTTGGGCACGATTTGCGCAGTCCCCTGCAGACCATCCAGATGACTGCCTCATATCTGGCCGCGCTGAACGCCGGGGAGAAGGTGTCGGAAGCAGCAGGCCGACTAATTCGGAGCGGTGCCAGCATGAATTCTCTTCTGGATGATCTGTGCGATTTCAACCGAACGAAACTTGGCTTGGGTATTGACGTCGCGCCCAATGACGTCGATCTGGCTAACGTGGTTGGCGATACCGTGGACCAGTTGCGCGCAGCGCATCCGGACCGTTGCATCGATGTTGAGTTGAAGGGGAGCGTACAGGGTGTTTGGGACGGTTTGCGCCTGCAGCAACTGCTTTCTAACCTCGTCCTGAATGCGATCAGGTACGGCGCGCCGAACAGTCCGGTCCGCATTGTAGTAACCGGTGATGAGGCGGAAGTCCATCTCGAGGTTGTGAACAGCGGCCCCGCCATTGACCAGTTGACGCTGGAGCGGATCTTCGACCCGCTGAGCCGAGGCCCAGACCAGGAATACAAACACGCGGACGGCCTCGGGCTCGGGTTGTATATCGCGAGCGAAATTGCCAAAGCCCATCACGGGTCAATCGACGCCCGGTCCGACCAGGCAGAGACAGCGTTTGAGGTGCGTCTGCCGCGTCGCGCATAGTGGACGTCGGCATCATCCGCCAGCGTGGCCGCGGTGCTGAAGGTAGCGAGCGAATGCGGCTGCTCATATCGGGTGCCCCTGGGCACTGCGGCGATTTTGGCGCGGTTGGTGTTGTTTCGGCGGTCACAACGAAGCCTCTCACGGTCACGGTTATGAAAAGCGTGACATAAGAAGGGAAAAATGGGGCTTACGGAATACCCGCCTTTGTTTCGGCTTGCCGTGGCGCTCGACATAGGCGCGCGTGGCCGTGAAATAGGCTTGCGTGGATTCCGATCTATTTGGCTCTGACACAATGTCCAGCCGGTTTTGAAAGGTCGTCTCTTCCGCTAAATTCAAATGTCGGTGCGGGCGTGCTTTTTGTGCGGGGTTGGAGGCTTTTGCGGGGTGGTGGTGGGGCGGTGGTGCTGGCCTGACGTGACTGAATTGAGCTCAGGGTTGAGCGGTGGATTCACCATGGGCAAAGTTAAAAGGTCCGCGTTCCGCTGCAGCGGGGCTGCCGCCAGCGCGCGCTCCAGATCGAGCCGGTTGATCAGCCGCTGGCGCTTGGTGCTCGGCGATGGCCGCTGGCGGCGCGGTGGCTCGCCCACCAGCGTGCGCGACGGTCCCGCCTGCTGGCGGCTGTCGCGCTGCGCCTGCACCTGCGCCGTGACGGCCAGCACGTGCCCCAGCCGCTTGTGCTCGACGATCGCGCCCTGGTCGATCTCGCCGAGCCGGTCGTAGGTGGTGTAGGGCAGAGAAGCGCCGTCGGCCCACAACTCGATGCGCCCGTCCGGGTACTCGGCGACCTCGACATAGCGGTGGATCAGGCGCCGGTGCTCGGGCCGGTCCTCGAGCAGGTACATCACCTTGTCGTACTGCAGTGTGAGGCTCCGGGACACCTTGCGCCACTCGCGCCAGCTGAAGATCCGCGCCAGGTCCTCGTCGCCGCGCAACGGCCGGTGCGCATCGAAGTCGCGCTTGGGCACCTTGGCAAAGCGCGCGTTGAAGTCGGCCATAAACCGTGGCGCAAAGGCGTTGGCGGCCTCCATCGAACTGATCCCGCGCAGCCGCAGCTCCTTGACCAGCCGGTCCTGCAACGTGCCGTTCATCCGCTCGACCCGGCCCTTGGCCGGGCTCGAATTGGCGCACAGGCTATCGATATTGAGCTCGAACAGCGCGCGCCCGAACTGGGTGTAGCCGCGGCCTTCGGCGCTGTCTTTGGCGTTGACGCGGAAGATGCCGGCCTTGTCGCTGTAGAACGCCATCGGCTTGCCGTGACGCTCGACATAGGCGCGCGTGGCGGTGAAGTACGCTTGCGTCGATTCCGTTGGCACGAACCGCAGTTGCATCAGCCGCCCGGTGGCGTCGTCGACGAAGACCAGCAACGTGCACGCCGGCGCCCGGTCCTCGAACCAGGCGTGGTCGCTGCCATCGATCTGCACCAGCTCGCCCAGGCAGGCGCGGCGGTTCCTCGGCTGGTGCACCTTGGGCGGGCGCAGCTTGCGCGGCACCCAGAAGCCGGCGTCGATCATGATCCGGCGCACCGTCTCCGTGGCCAGGTCGATGCCATGGCGCTCGCGCAGCTTCTCGGCCGCCAGGGTCGGGCCGAAGTCGGCATAGCTGTCGCGGATCAGGCCCCGGACACGGGATTCGAGCCCGGGCGGCAGCTGGCGGTTGCTGTCNNAGCACCAGCCGTTCTACCTGACGCCGCGACAAGCCGAGCTTCTCGGCCGCGCGCCAGACCGCCAGGCCATGGTCGACCACGGCCTGAATCACCTTGAGCCGATCGAGTTCGCGCATCGTCATCGTGATGGTCTCGGGCTTGCGCATCGCGGCCTCCGGTCTCGGACAGACACGAAAGCCGCCAGCATGCCAGCCTTGGCTAGGGGTACGACATTTCTATTTGGCTCAGATGCGACATTACTATTTGGGGCCAACAGCACAAAAACGCATAATAAACATTATGTTAAATAAACGCGCGCATCCAGCCGTCCTCGCGAAGTAATCGACTTCGCGAGGGCTGGTCACAAGCTCGATCGTGTGGGTTTGAAGTCAGCTATGCAGACTATTCCCACGCTCTCTCGTCGCCAAGCTTGGCAGCATGGGTAGCCGCCTGCTCAAGCCAGTGGCCGTGGGCTTTCGGAACAACCAAGAGTGTCAGGTCAAGCCCCTCCAGCACTCGAAGGACGTACTCGAAATTTACGCTTTTACCGTTTTCAAGTTTGGATAGCATGCCGACGGATACAGCGCAATTTTTCGCGGCTTGATCAATCGGCATGCCCTGGACAGCCCGAGTTGCTCGAATTCGATCGCCCAACTGTGAAATAGAGCGAATGGTCGCGCGGGCTGGAGGCGTGGGATCAGGAAGAGGCCGTGGCATAGAGCAGCGCAAGAAGGTGTTGCGCCATTGTTTCACGATAATGAAACAATGGCAATATGCCTCGATCGATTGGTGCGGTTCGCGGCGCCTCACCGCGCAACCCCTGGTTTATCGGGGCAATTATTCCTGCGGAATAAGGAAACGCTCGGGTCGTTTGCCGAGCCACCCAGGCGTACGCCCTCTTCCCGACCAAGTCTTTCCAGTCTTGGGATCCATGTACTTTGGCGGCAGTGAAGTCTTCGTTGCAGATGTGGAGCTGGAAGCGGCAGGACGTCCTCGACGGCGCCGCGGGGCTACATCCTCCGGAGAAAGACCATACTGAGCCATCAAGGATTGAATTTGCTCGATAACACTCGCCACCTCGGTTGAACGAGCCTCTTCAATTTGAGCTTCCAAGGCTTCCTTCTGAGCGACAAGCTCTTTGTACGTTGCCATATCTCCGTCTCCGGTTCGTTAGCTAAATCGACTTATACGCACTACATGGCAGAACCGCAAGATATTCTCGCTCTCTATTCTGAGACGTCGTGAACGGGCCCTTGCTGTCTACGCCGATGCAAATCATTTTGGCTCGTGGGGTGTTATGGTGGGCTGCCGTCCCACCTTGCGGTCACGCCCCCCAATTCGGCGGCTTGGCCTCACGAATGTAAAGCGCGAGTGGCCGAGCCAATAGTGTCAACAGGGACGATGGCTCGTTATTCATACTATTTGATTAGCGTGTAACTGTCGCCTCTGAACATGTCCGATATTCCGAAATACAAAGCGACACCGCCGGAAGTAGCAGCTCCTTGCCGGAGCCACACTATTTTTTGGCCAATTTGATGTGTCCCCTTGGGTACATTGTCGAGCGATCAAGCCCTGCTTTGAACGTGGTGAGAAACGCATACTCGACTGCCAATCGATTGATGCTAGCGCCCGGTACCCATGCCACTGGCGTTCAAGCAATACGAATTCAGCCAGCGCCTGGTTGTGCCCCAAGCCAATTGTCCGACAAGCGGTTGGACAATTGCGGCATCCCCACCCTCGCATGGCTTTGACAAGTGATGCCATGCTATTGCACGCGCCCAGGGAGCGCTGGCTGCTCGGGCCAGCTGTTCTCAATGGATCGCCACCTGACTGCGTCCCGCCGACTATGCAGCTCAATTGCATGTCTTGGCGCCTTGGCGGATACTAGATGCGGGTAACTTGCGAGAGTTTCCCGATTTCTTCTTGGACGTTCCACGGCTCTCCGCTACCGGTCGAGAGCCGCTTTTTTTGCGCCGGTACAGGGAAACGAAACCGATTCCCTGTCAGCTGACGCCTTGGATAAGGCAAGTTGCCATCGCCCGTGGGGCGATGGCCATGCACGTCATTCCTGCGGAATGAGGAAGCGCTCGGGGCGCTTGCCCAGCCATGCCGGCGCCCTGCCTCGGCCGGACCAGGTTTTCCCTGTTTTGGGATCCATATACTTGGGCGGGAGCGCTACTTTTTCTGCGGCAGCAGAAGTGGTACCCGCTGGCCGGCCTCGGCGACGGCGAGGCGCAATGTCCTCAGGCGAGAGGCTATACTGGATCATCAGATTACGAATCTGTTCGATGACACCCGCCACCTCAGAGGCGCGTGCCTCTTCGATTTGGGCCTCCAGCGCTTGCTTCTGAGCCAACAATTCCTGATACGTCGTCATCCTGTCTCCAATATTTTCCTATCACGATTGACTTATACGCATTTCCAGGGCGGTCCGCAAGATTTCTTCCAGATAGCCGCCAGATTGGAGAATGGACGGATTGAGCGATGTTGCCCAGGCCCCCAAGTTGTCCAGAAATGGGAAGGAATCGTCCTTTGGGATACTGCCACTGCGACAATGGCTGTTATATGCGGACTGCGAGCATTGCTGCAAAGCGGCGTTACGTGTCCTTCTGAAGGGGGCGGCGCCAGACAGAGCCAGGTAGTATTGGGCAGAGATCTGACCAGATCAAGGCCAAGTATGCCTTGGTGGGCCTCCCGTGAGTCGAACACGGCACCAACGGATTATGAGTCCGCTGCTCTAACCAGGCATGAGCTAGAGGCCCAGTAAAACCAAAAACGGATCAGCTGTCAGCGCTATGCGCAGCATTTGCTTTTCCGTCGATGCAGAGCGCAGCGCTAAGATGCGCCCCACATCTTCGGCCAATCGGCTGGTTGGCAACATCGCGTACCAGCCGAGGTATAAATCAGGCCGCAGCTGCGGGCGAGGCCGCCGGTGCAACAGCCCTCTTTGCCGGGGCCCGCTTTTTCGTCACGGCTTTCACTGCAGCCGTTTTCGGGGCCGCCTGCTTCGCCGCAACCTTATTGCCGGCAACCGCTTTTTTTGCAGCGGGCTTCTTCGCAGCCACCTTGCCAGCCGTTGCCTTCTTTGCGCCGGCGGCCTTAGCCTTCTTTGCAGCCGCTTTGTCCTTTGCAGCCTGCTTTTCAAAGCGAGCTGCAGCCTTTGCGGCTTCCGTAGCCTTGGCGACGTCACGCTTTGCTGCCTCGATCGCCTTCTTGGTGTCGGCGCGCAGCTTCAGCAGACGCTTCTTGGCCGCCTGCGCCTCGCGCGCAAGCACGCTGGCCTTCTTCGTCGGAACGGCTACCTTCTTTGCGGCAGGCTTGCTCTTGGCAACTGCATTCACCCGAGTCGTTGTTTTATTTGCTGCGATCATGTTGGTTATTCATAGTGTTGTGGAGTGCGGAGTATAACCGCACAAGTCGTGTACACAATAGAAAACGATGTACGCATTGCGTCGAGGTGCGAGTCAGACAAGATCACAGGAATCCGCGACGCGGCATAGCGCATAGTGGCTCGACAATCTGATGGAGCAACATCGAAGCATCCGAAACTAATCGGCTGCTGCTGGCCGGACTAACATCGTGTTGTGTTTTGCTCGCGGCCGCTAGTTCTGTAATGGAAAGTCCAACACCACATTGTCAACTACCTTTCCGTTCTCAACGGTGCATTCGCTTGCACGATCTGTCCAGCGCAACCGGAGTACCAACAACGCTCTTCAGTCAATTACGCTCAAGTTCTTCCTTGTCTATGACCTTGGCCCGCGGGTAATTGAATAGGCGATCGCCGGCCCGCGCCCCCTGTGATTTCAAGCACCCGCTGCGCAGCAGGGTTGACTTGGTTGTGGATCGCGTGCCGGGCTCCGGCGGCCTTGGCATGTGTCAACGCTAGCGCGCCGACACCGGCGCCACCAGGCTGATCACGAAAATCTCCAGTCGCCTGAAGCCGCGCTTCTTCAGGACGCCTGCGCCAGGTTCTTGCCGCTTATCAGGCAGAGCCGGCTTGCCATGACCTGCATCAGCATTGCCCTGGCCGTCCCCACCACCCACAGCAAGCGGTAGCCGTGGACGGGGCTAGCGGCGCGGTCAGTCGCCCAGTTGCCTGGGTCCATATACCCGACCGCAGCGAGGTAGCCCGGGCCGTGAAAGCGAGCGAAGTCGCGCCAGGCATAGCCGGATGGCGCGGCCACGAGTTGCGGGCGCATGGGCACAATCCGCTGGCGCCCCTATACGGCGACCGGGAACAGGCGGGCGAATAAAGACGCCGCGCCCTCGGCAACGTTACGTGCGCGTTTCCGGCGCTGGCTTTGCGGCGCCACAGGCACATCCAGTTCTGCGCTGGCATTGCGGCGCGCAGTTGCATCCGGCTCCGCAGGCGCACGGATTCCGTTCAGCAGTTGCCTGGCAACCGCAGGCGCAGCCGGCGCCAGGGCAAGCAGCGCAATCGCATTGGGATTGGGTAGTGGTAGTCATGGCAGAGCTCCTTTCTGTTGGAAACGAGACGCCAGTGTGCCGGCCACCGATGACGGGCAGCTTGAACGAAACGGCTAACATTCGCCTAGACGCGCTGGACGCTGATCCCGCCGAAGGTATGCGGTTGGTGGGCAGCGACAATGGCAGCCACCCCAATCTTGTCCGGGAGTCTGCAAGCGGACTCTGCGTCGATGGCCAACTGCGCTGCCAGCGGCAAGGTAAGATTTGGTTCCAGCCAACGCCCCCCGAAGACACGTCAGCACAAGAGCCCGCTCACGCTAGAACGGGGCCAGTCAGTGGGGGGCTTACAGCCGGATCAGGATCAGGAGAAGGCCACCCAACGCGGTCGGCATCGCGCACAAAATGCCGCAGAACAACGCCCCGAGGATCGACTGGCCGTCAAGGTCGTAAGCGATCTTCCATTGCTGGCCCTGGGCAGCCTGACTCAAGCTGCGCCGTTCGGTATCGTTGCGGTGCAGGACTTTCGAGAAAAGTTGCATTTAAGACTCCGAGTTAGGGAAGCTTCCAGGAACCGGGACCACGGGCGGACAGGCCGGAGATAAGCCTTGCAGCCATGTGCGGATCTTCAATTTTCAATCCCGAACCAGAGTCACTGATTTACGAAGTAAGTGCTTCGATCCTTGGCTGGTGCTGAGATTCTGTACTCACCGATGAAAGAAAGACTATCGGTCTAATGACGGACTGCATTGTTGATGCACAGGTTGATTCAGACCTGAAACGCAGCGAACCTGTGACGGGTGATCCGCGCAATCAGGGCGACAGGCTTTGAACTCCGGCGCTTCACAATCTTCGGTGCATTGCAGACCAGGCGTTGGACACCGCCAGCTACACCGAGATAAATAACTGCCAAAAAGGCGAGCGTATAGGCTGGTGAGGATTTGAGCTGCGAATTGTGGGCATACGTATCGAGCAAAGCGTAGCCGCAATGCTTCTTCCCATACCGCAGACCTTATCCCTCAAAATGATGCGTGCTATTTGGGCTCGATGCACAGGCCCCATTCGCCTGCGTCGCCGTCGCCGTTACAGAATTGAAATAGAAAACGGCTGGCATCGTTCTCTCCCCGCGAGCGCTCCGAGGGTTGTTTTGAAAAATTGCAAGCTGCCACCGTCAAGTGTGCGTCTTGTTTGAGCGTGGCGTTTCGGCTCTGCATCAACCCGTGCGCCGCTGCACTAGCCTGTTCGCCTGATGTGCTGCTGCGTCATGGCGAACTACGCTTGCAGTGAAGATCACCGCAATTGAATCTGGGGCGCCATGAGTAACTGGGAGCGGCGGGGCGCAGTGAGCGTCCACCGACCTCGCACTATGTAGGGCGCGAGCACAGGGTGGTCGCATCGGACCGCAGTGAGCAGGCTGGCAACTATAGAGCCAGGGCACTACCCCAACACTGCCTTGGTCAGCTGACCCACACCAGAACTTGTCGACCTAATTAACGTTTATGCTAAATAACCCCCTTTACGCTGCGGTTATGCTTGTCGAGTCAGCGAGATCAATCAATCCGAGTTCGAATTCTCACAAGTGTTACGATGAATTTACGACAACAACCGAAAAATCGATTCGCCTTATCCTTAGTCAGTCTGAATGCAATTGCGGAAACAGTATTAGGGATGCTTGGCTCGCCTACGGCGTCTACTTAGCCTGGTGGAAGCTTACTGTCGGTCAACGGACATCGGAGGACGACGAGCGCTTGCACAAGCTTGTCAAGGGCTTTAGAGAGGCGCCCTAGCGATGGTATTCCGCTGCATCGCGAGGTCTGTTGCTTCTCGACGGAGCAGCGCAACTGCGAATAGCGACTACGCCAACTACGCGGGGAGCGCAAGCACCCAGGCGCTGTGGCCAACCTGTTGACTTGAAAACCTGCCCACGCAGCATAGCGTCATGCTGCCGGTCGGAAAATATACCGGGACCAGTTCTTGCCAGCCATTGCGGCCGACCAAGGCGTGAGCATCGATGAAATGAAACGCCGATTTGATACTCAGGTGCCCCGCCCGACGCAGGGCGCGGCCGACAATGAGTGTTCCTTGGGCTCCCGCTGCATATCCTGCTCAGGGCATGAAGCTGGCTACTACTGGGCGGCGGAAACCGATATCTCCGATCCCAACGACTGCACCCGCGACTCCCAAACCATTGTTGAGGACTGCCAAGAATATGCTGAGGAGCGCCGAGAATCCAGCAGCAAACCCGAAAGTTAATGGTGTCCGACCGGAAAATTACCCTTAGCTCGGTGCATGCTAATCAGCGTCCGATTCGGCTAGCGAACGAAGGAACATCGGAACCTTGGCGCGGTTGGTGGCCTGAACACGGGCGATGAGCGCGTAATCGACCTGCCTGACTCCGTACGTCCGAGCGATATCGAGTCGCAGTCGATGCCACAGATGGCAGGTCATTTCAGCGTCGGCCATCGCTCTGTGCGCGCGCCCGGTCTTGGGCAAATGGAGCAAATCGACGAGTGTTGATAGCCTGTGATTTTGAGCGTGTGGGTAGATACGTCTGGAGGTGAGCATCGTGCACGCGAAGTGCTGATTGGCCGCGATGTCCAGGAGCCCAAGCTCGGCTTGCCAAAACCTTCGGTCAAATCCGGCATTGTGGGCTACCACCGGATGTCTGCCGACAAACCTGGCCGCTTCACTCATGACCTTCGATGCGGCAGGCGCATCTGCGATCATGTCATTGGTGATTCCGGTCAGGCTTACAACCTGCGAGGGGATACGCCTTCCAGCGTTCATCAAGCTTTGATAACGGTCGATAATCTCGCCGTCACGCAGCAAGATGACAGCAATTTCCGTGGCTCGGTCACCGAGACTTGGCGACAATCCCGTCGTTTCAAAATCAAGAACCGCGACCGTCTGCATCCTGCTTCTAAGTTGTTTGGTGCCGACGGCGAGACTCGAACTCGCACAGCTTTCGCCACTACCCCCTCAAGATAGCGTGTCTACCAATTTCACCACGTCGGCTGTAAAGAAACAATATTGCCTGACGTCGGGGAAATCAGGCCTTTCCGCTCTCGCTGGGGCATTTCCCTTCGCTTAAGCCCCAATCGCTGGGAAATCGTTTCAAGCTTTGCATTCTAACCTAAGATTCGCGCTCTGGTCACGGCGAAGGGCGCGCGGATGGCACCGTGCAAGAGCAAATGACTCGCGGGCCATGCGCCGATCCCGAGCATGACTTGCCTAACGCCCATGCCCACGCATGATTTCTACTTGTTCAGCGATGATAGCCAGGAGCTCAGCCATTGAGCCGGAGAAGCGCTGTCGTACCTGTTGAAGCGCTTTTCGCCCGCTGGCCGAACGCACGAGTTCATAGCCGTCTCCCCTTTGCGATCCCTTTGTCTGCGCGCTCGCGGGGAATCAGATATGGCCGGGCAGGCATTATTTCGGCGTGAATCGTTTCAAAGGACATAGCGCAGTTCTCGAAAAGTGAAACCCTTGCCGTCCAGGGACGGCCTCGGCCCGACCAGGTTTTTCCCAGTCTTGGGGTCACGATACTTCGGAGGCAGCTCGGACTTCGGCTTGCTTGCACCACAGCTCGCCGGGCGCCCGCGTCGGCGCATAGTAATGTCCTCGACTGTCAGGTCATACTCTGCCATCAAAGTCCGGATCTTCTCGATGACACCTGCCCCTTCATTGGCACGCACTTCTTCAATTTGAAGCGGTGCACCGCATAAGATGAGCATTGGTGTTGCGATAGGCTGTGCAATCGCAGCACTGGCGATTCCTCCACCACTTTGCGATTGGGGGAAGGATATCCGCTGACCTTAGCTCGGCAGCCCGGCCATGCTCTGAGCCCATTCGAGTATCGGCTCGAACCGGGATGGCAGCAGTTGCTGGGCCTCAGCAAATGTCACCCAGCGGAACTCGTGGTGCTCTGGACGCCCTAGTTCAGCGCTAATTGGTAAGCGCACCTCACCGCTCGGTGACGCCGCCAGATAGAAGCGCGCTATCTTGCCGTTCGTATAGGGTTCTGTTTCGCGATAGTCCTTCCCCCAGCGAAGCTCAAGCGTTGACAAGCCGGTTTCCTCCCTGGCTTCCCGCATCGCTGCCGATAATGGCTCTTCGTTAGGTTCTGGTATGCCTTTGGGCATGTCCCAATTTCGATATGCGCGTAGGACCAGGCAGAGCCACTGACCAACCGTAGGTCGGAGCACAACCAATCCAGCAGAATGCTTAATGAGCCTCATTGGCAGTCTCCCTCATACCCAGCATAAAGTAGCGTACTCCACGATCTCGGCGACGTCCGAGCAACTCCAAATCAGGGGCCGGCAACCCCGCTTCTGCTGGCATGCAAACTACAAACGTCGGGGCGGAATCGAGAATGCTTACGCTGCACGCAGAAATGAGTACGCTTGGTTGTGGCAAAGGGGGCAAAGGGGCGGCCGACCCGCTCTCAAGTGAACCTGCTCCATTGGCGATTAAGCTATGGTGTGCTGGCATAACCCGTTAAAAGCTGATTTGTCCATCGCTTACGGACGCCGGCTTTCGAGGGCCGGCTGAGGCGGATGGGTGGTAAGCAATGGGATATCAGTGAGCAGCGGCCGGCTGATTTTCAGCGAAGCCAAGAACCCCCATGTGGGCATCGCCCTGCGTTTGCCGGTGTACCGCAAGGTGCCGAACCTGGACTCCGTGGAAGCCCGCCGCGCTGCTTACGTTGGCTCGCTCGGTGCAGGCATTCGCGTGGCTGATTTGCTGAAGGACCTGGCCAGCAACGAGAACCTGTGCTGGGTCAGGTTCCGCGTCTACGATGCCGGCGACTTTTTGGGACCTCGGCAAAGGGAATGCCCACTTTTCGCGGGAAACGGCGCGCTTGCTGGCTTGGCGCGGCCACAAGCCGACCCCGGACACACTGTTCCAGGCGATCGCGACTAGCCATCGTACAGTGCTGCGGGAAAAAAATGGACAAGGCCTTGCATGACCGTCAGCCGTTCGAGTTCGAATGCCCCTACCGCTCTCAACGTGGGAAATGCCGGCAGTGCCCAGCGAACTCGTCGATGCGTTCTGGCATGCCCATATCCTGGATACCAGGCGCTATGCCGACGACTACCAACTGCTTTCGTCGTCGAAGATCCGCAGGTCGTCTGCCTCTTTGGCGTTCATCTGCGAACTGCGCCTTCAGAACGGTGAGCGGTTGAGACTGGAAATCGGGGACGTGTCACAATCCGGCCTTGGTCTGCGATCGAACGAAAGCGACATCCGTCGGCTACCGATCGGCACGGTCTTGAGAGGCTGCAAGCTCGAGCTTGGCCAGCAGCGCCTGCAAGATATCACGCTGCAGGTAGCGGGATGCGGCCTGCAGTGGCAGGGTCGAAGTGTGATGCACACGCTAGGCTGCGCCTTTGTTTTGCTCACACTCCATCAGCAGACCCTCTTACAGCGACTGGTCTACCAGATCGAACGCGCACGGCGGCAATGATGTTGCGCGCAGCGTTCGCCAAAGCGGCTCAACCTTGCACCGTTTGAAGCTCAGTTTCTCGCGCGAGCTGATTCACTTCCTTACGTGGAGCAGTGATCCAGCTCGCCATGGTGTCGGGAAACGCCTGAGACCTCAACGACCCATATGCCTTGGCTACGCTGCGCTGCATCGCAGCACACGAAGGGCTTGATTCCGCCGGGCAGACCGATTACGGTAAACGCTCGGTTGTGCGCAAACTCAGCGCGTCCTCGCACCGAATCCACTCGCAGTGTCTTCCTACCCTCTTCCGTGGAACTCCATCCACGGAGCAGCAGTCGTAGTTCCTTTTTTCGTGCCCGACAAAGGAGCCTGACATGCTCAGTCCACATGAAATCGCCGCGCTGCTACTGCTTGGCGACGCGCATGACATCGACGATCTTGAGCCAGAGCAGCTCGACGGATTGCTGGTCCGCAAACTGGTGACGATGGAGCACGGTCATGGTGGCGATGATGTCCATCCTCGCTTGACCAGTCAAGGTACTTCCATGTTTGAAGCCCTACGCCGCATTGCGTAATGTGGCGCGTGCGGCATGCAGTGCGATTTTCGTGCTTAGCACCGGGAAGGCGTGAGTATCGAAAAGCCCTATCGCGTTGTGACCTGTTTGTCGCGACGGATTGCTAACGCCGAATACCGCACGCACTAGCCTCGTTGAGGAAGCGGTAGGCCAGTGGTGGCCGTCATCGTGCGGGCCGACATCTGAATTCTTGCAAATGTGCCGGTGATGCCAACTGTGGTGTTTGCATGATCGGCGGGCATCGTGGCTAGGTATCCTGTCGAGTCAGCGTGCGGATACCAGGGTAGATTTCTGAGCGCCAGCGGGTGCCAGAGAATAGATCATAGTGGCCGCAGTGGCGCGCTGTCATATGCCGCTTGTCGCGTGCCGCAATGCCGCGACACAGAGCATGCGCCGCGTGCGTCTGTCCGCAGCCGGAAATGGCGTCGTGTTCGCCTTCTATGGTCAAGAGCCTAGTGGCTCGGATGTCTTGCGGACGCACGAGCTGTCCTTGCACGAACCAATTGTCGCGCGCCAGACGGAATTCCTGGAACACGATCTGGATGGTATCCAGGTAGAACTCTGCCGCCATGTCGAGCACCGCGTGGTAGCCATCGCAAACGCGCCGGAGGGCTTCGGCACGCTCGTAGTCACCTGCGGCGCGTTCCAAATAATAGTCCCAATGCGACGCCGC
>NZ_JADGMP010000039.1:0-90979 GCF_015549295.1 Cupriavidus sp. IK-TO18 | reverse complement strand
TCGATCGCCGGCGGCGGCGACACGCTGGCCGCCATCGCCAAGTACGGCATTGCCGACCGTGTCGGCTACATCTCCACCGGCGGCGGCGCGTTCCTGGAATTCCTGGAAGGCAGGAAGCTGCCCGCACTGGACGTGCTGGAGCAGCGCGCCGCCGGCTGACCCGTATTACCAAGCATCGACTAAAGGAGCTTCACCATGGCACTCATTTCCTTGCGACAGCTGCTGGACCACGCGGGAGAGTACGGCTACGGCGTGCCGGCATTCAACGTCAACAACCTGGAACAGATTCACGCCATCATGGAAGCGGCCGAGGAGACCGACAGCCCGGTCATCCTGCAGGCCTCGGCCGGCGCGCGCAAGTATGCCGGCGAGGCCTACCTGCGGCATATGGTGCTGGCCGCTGCCGAAACCCATCCGGACATCCCCATCGTGCTGCACCAGGACCACGGCTCCAGCCCGGCCGTGTGCCAGGCCTCGATCCGCTCCGGCTTCACCAGCGTGATGATGGACGGCTCGCTGCGCGAAGACATGAAGACGCCGTCGGACTACGACTACAACGTCGAGGTCACGCGGCGCGTGTGCGAGATGGCGCATGCGGTCGGCGTGTCGGTGGAAGGCGAACTCGGCTGCCTGGGCTCGCTCGAAACCGGGCAGGCCGGCGAAGAGGACGGCGTGGGCGCGGCAGGCACGCTGTCGCACGACATGATGCTGACCGACCCGGCGCAGGCGCGCGACTTTGTCGCACGCACCGGCGTGGATGCGCTGGCCATCGCCATCGGCACCAGCCACGGCGCCTACAAGTTCTCGCGCAAGCCCACCGGCGACATCCTGGCGATGGACCGCATCCGCGAGATCCACGAGCAGATCCCCGATACCCACCTGGTGATGCACGGCTCCAGCTCGGTGCCGCAGGAATGGCTGGAGATCATCCGCCAGTACGGCGGCGAGATCAAGGAGACCTACGGCGTGCCGGTCGAGGAAATCCTGCGTGGCATCAGGATGGGCGTGCGCAAGGTGAATATCGACACCGATATCCGCCTGGCCATGACCGGGGCGATCCGCAAGTCGCTGTCCGAGGACCGCAGCGAGTTTGATCCGCGCAAGGCCCTGCTGGCGGCCAAGAAAGGGGCCAAGGGCGTGGTGAAGCTGCGTTTCGAGGCCTTCGGCTGCGCCGGGCAGGCGTCGCGGATCAAGCCGGTGGGGATGGAAAGGATGGCGGGGCTCTACCGCTAGCGGCGCTCGCAGTACCACCACCCCGCCACGGCGATCCGGCTGCAGAGCCGCAAGCCGTCAGCAGCCCCATCACCCGTAGCGCGATTTTCATCGTCGCGACCCTTTCACCCGGCGCCGCGCACGCCGAAACCGTGCGGGCGTGGTGCGCGGATGTGGCCGCGCTGGTCCGTGCCGTAGGCAAGCGGGTCCAGGGCGGCAACCTTTCCTGTGTCTGCGGCTTCGGATCCGGGGCCTGGGACACGCTGTTCGGACAGCCACGGCCGGCCTCGCTGCATCCGTTCCGCGAATTCGGCAGCGGCGCGCGCCGCGCCATGGCCATGTGACAACATGCCGTTCGGGCAACCGGGCAAGGGCGAGTTCGGTACCTTCTTTATCGGCTACGCCCGCTCTCCCGCGCCGGTCGAGCAGATGCTCGAGAACATGTTCGTGGGGCGCCCGCCCGGCAACTATGACCGGCTGCTGGACTTCAGCGAGGCGGTCAGCGGCAACCTGTTCTTCGTGCCGCCTGCCTCGCTGCTGGAGGCGCTTGCCGAACGCCGCCCGGGAGGCGCCGATACCGGTGAGGCTCGGTAGTTCCGCGTGGCGGTCCGCGACGGCCCGCACGCCGGTCGCTTGCGCAATCGCACCGAGGCGCCAATGCTTGTTGTTATACCCCCTCCCGGAGCAACGCCATGGACACAGCAAGCGAACTGCAAGCCACCGTCGACGCCATGGTGCAGGGCGCCAAAGGCCTGCTGGCCGCCGACGAAAGCGGGCCGACCATCGCCAAGCGGTTCGACCGCATCGGTGTGGAATCCAGCGAGGAGAGCCGCCGGGCGTGGCGCAACCTGCTCCTGTCCACGCCGGGCCTGGGCGAGTTCATCAGCGGCGTGATCCTGTACGAGGAGACCCTGGGCCAGCGGGCCGACGATGGCACGCCGCTGCCCGAACTGGCCGCGCGCCAGGGCATCGTGCCCGGCATCAAGGTCGACAAGGGCAAGCTCGCGCTGGCGCACGCACCCGGGGACGAAATCACCGAAGGCCTCGACGGGCTGGCAAAACGGCTTGCCGGCTATCGCCAGCAGGGCGCGCGCTTTGCCAAATGGCGTGCCGTCTACAACGTGTCCGACAAGCTGCCGGGCCGGCTTGCCATTCACGCCAACGCCGAGGCGCTGGCGCGCTATGCCGCGATCTGCCAGGAGGCAGGGATCGTGCCCATCGTCGAACCCGAGGTGCTGATGGATGGCGCGCACAGCATGGCGCGCTGTGCGGAAGTCACCGAAGCCGTGCTGCATGAGGTGTTCGACGCCTTGCAGCGGCATGCGGTGGTGTTCGAGCACATGCTGCTGAAACCCAGCATGGTGCTTCCAGGCAAGGATGCGGGGCAGGCGGCACCGGCAGAGGTTGCCACGCAGACCGTACAGGTGCTCAGGCGCACCGTGCCCGCCGCGGTGCCGGGTATTTTTTTCCTGTCCGGCGGCCAGACGCCCGCCGAAGCCACCGCCAATCTCGATGCGATGAACCGGCTCGGCCCGTTGCCCTGGCGGCTCAGCTTCTCCTATGGGCGCGCCTTGCAGGAGCCGCCATTGCTGGCGTGGCGCGGGGAGCCGGCCAACGCCGCGCTGGCGCAACGGGCGCTGCTGCAGCGCTCGCGGCTCAACGCCATGGCGTGCCTGGGGCAATACGAAGCGGCGATGGAGAACGCCGCGGCCTGATCAACGCGCAAGATGCCGGCGGGCGTGCTCTTCTATCGCTGAATCGCCGGCGGCCTGCCGCGCCGTTTGCAGGTCCTTCCCGATTCGATTGAAAGAACTTCCGGTCGCCGGCCCGGGTGCGCGTGTGACGCGCGCATCCGGCAAACACCCGGCCCTCCGCTTCGGCAATACGGAACATATTTCACGCTCCACATCCGTCTCATCACCTGCGTGCTGGCATGCCGAATGCAGACGCAGGCACCGAGGATTATCCCGCCGGGGCCGAGGTCCCGGCGGCGCTATCCCGTCCCAGGAGACCCCGTGGAGAAGACAAATGTCAACCGACTTGCAAAGCAGAGTTTTGCCAGTGACCTTCAAACTGGCTCCCGTCCTCGTTGCGACCGTGGCCGGCCTTGTGCTGAGTGCCTGCGGCGGCGGTGACGGTGACAACGATCATCCCCCGCCGGTAAAGACCCCGGTATCGTGCCAGAACTTGCCGGGCAAGACCGTCCCCGCGAGCAGCATCGGCCTGCCTACCAAGGGCGCAACGGTTGCCGAGACCGACATGGTGCCGGCCACCGGCGGCGGGCAGTTGGGCACTGGCGCGTATTGCAAGGTAACGGGGACCATCGCGCCCGTCGATCCGACGGCGCCACCGATCCGGTTCGAGATAAACATGCCCGCCAGCTGGAACCAGAAGGTGGTGATGTTCGGCGGCGGCGGCTATGACGGGACCATTCCCAACACGGCAGGCAATGTGCCGGCCGGACCGACTGACCAGCCCTCGCCACTGGCGCGCGGCTATGCCACCTTCGCCAGCGATTCCGGCCACCAGGCGGGTGCGCTCGGCAGCCGCGACGGCTCGTTCGGCGTCAATGACGAGGCGCTGCGCAACTATGCCAGCGACGCGCTGAAGAAGACGCGCGACGTGGCGATCGCGCTGATCCAGATGCACTACCAGGCCGATGGCCCGAAGAAGGCCTACTTTGCCGGCGGATCGACCGGCGGCCGCGAAGCGCTGGCCGTGGTGCAGCGCTGGCCGCAGGACTGGGATGGCGCCATCGTGCTCTATCCCGCCTGGAATGCCGCCAGCCTGGACCTGCAGTTCGGCCGCATCACCCGCGCGCTGGCCGCGCCGGGCGCCTACCCGAACCAGCCCAAGCGCAAGGTGCTATACGACGCCGCCATTGCCGCGTGCGACGACCTCGACGGCGTCAAGGACGGCCTGATCAGCAATGTCGCCGCCTGCAATGCCAGCTTCGACCCATCCACGGCCATGCTCAACGGCCAGCCGGTCCGCTGCGCCAACGGCGCCGACGCCGGGGACACGTGCCTGTCCGACGCGCAGATCAACGCGCTGAAGGTGTACAACTCGCAGATCGTGTTCGGCTATGCGCTGGGCAGCGGCGAGACGCAGTATCCGGGCTTCAACGTCTGGGGCGCCGACCTCGGCTTGGCCGGCAACGCATCCGTCCAGCCGACAGTCATTGCCCTGGCGCTCAACATCGATGCCCCGGTCAATCCGATGCCCGCTACCGCGCCGTACATGAGCGTGTTTTGGGACCAGTGGGTGCGCTACTTCGTCACGCGCGATCCGACCTTCAACTCGCTGACGCTCGACCCGCAGAACCCGGGGCCCTGGCAGGACCGCATCAGCCAGCTTGCCGGGCTGCAGGACATCAACAAGACCGACCTGTCCGCGTTCATGAACAAGGGCGGCAAGATCCTGATGGCGCACGGCAAGTCCGATGCGCTGGTCAGCACGCGCGCGACCGAGGACTACTTCACGCGCGTACAGGGAACGATGGGCGCGGGCAATGTCGCCAACTTCATGCGTTACTACGAAATCCCGGGCTACGGACACTCGATAAGCTCGGTGTTCAATGCTTCGTGGGACTCGCTGACGGCGCTTGAGAAGTGGGTCGAGCAGGGCACCGCGCCGGCTTCGCTGACGGTGACCGACACGGTCGGCGTGCCGGGCCGCACGCGGCCGCTGTGCGAATACCCGAGCTGGCCGAAGTACAACGGCGCCGGCGATGTGAACCTGGCATCGAGCTTTACCTGCGCGACGCAATAATGCGGAGGCAGGCGTAGGAAAAAGGGGCGAGCCCGCGCGGCTCGCTTCTTTTTGCTTGCTTGCGCTTTTACTTGCTCTTTTACTTGCCTGCCTTACCCGGCACGACGCATGGACTGCGCGAGTTCGCCGAATCCCCGCGCTTGCAGCGATTCCGCGGCACCCAGCCGGTCGCGCGCTTCCCGGTTCTGGCTCAGCTTGACCTTGCCCTGCAGCGCAGTGACAGCGATCTCGATGCCGACGATATGGCGCAGCATGCCGTCGATGAATTCGGGCGTGGAGTCGCCCATCTTCCATGGCCTGGGCTCGTCCGCTTCGTGCCGGCGCGTCAGGCGCGCGACGATGCGCCGGACGAAGCGTTCGTCGTCATGCACGGTGAGCGTGCCGTGCGCGTGTACCACCTCGTAGTTCCAGGTCGGCACCAGCCGGTGCGCCTCGTGCTTGCTCGGGTACCAGTTTGGCGAGATGTAGGCCTCGGCGCCGCGAAAGACGACCATCACCGGCGTGCCGGAAGGGCAGCGCTGCCAGACCGGGTTGGCACGCGCCACGTGGGCGCTGAGCACGCCGTGCGAGCCCGCGTCGGCGTCGAACTCGAACGGAATGTGGTCGGCATCCAGCGTGCCGCTTGCCTGGGTGACCAGCATGCCGAGCGGGTGCGCGCGAATGATGCGCGCAAGTTCTTCTGGGCGGGTTTCTGCGAAGTGGGCGGGGATGTACATGGGGCGAACGGGTGTCCTGGCGTCGTAGATACTGTCTCCTGTAACTGGCACAATCGGAAGGTCCAGTTTTCAGGATTTTTTATGGGCCAGATTCCCCGACCCAACGGCCCGCGGCCGGGCGCCAGCGGCGCGGGACGCCGCATCTACGACCTGCTGCGCGGCCAGATCTCGGACGGCGTGCTGCCGCCGGGCGCGCCCGCACCGTCCACGCGGGCGCTGGCAGCCGAGCTGGGGGTATCCCGCACCACGGTCACCGCGGCCTATGAGCAGTTGGCGGCCGAAGGCTTTCTCGTCACGTCGGCGGGGCGCGCGGCGCGGGTTGCCAATGCGCTGGCGGCGCCGGCGCCTGCCAGCGCGGCCGGGACGCCGCGCCTTGCCTCCCGTTTGCCGCTGTCCCGCTTTGCACGCCGGCTGGCGGACATCGGCATGCCGGCATTCCCCGACGCGGAACCGCTTCGTTTCGACTTCCGCTATGGCGCGGTGGCGTCGCGGGATTTCCCTACGCTGGCGTGGCGGCGCGCCTATCAGGCCGAACTGCTGCGTCAGCAGGACGGCCTTTACTATGCGGCGCCGGAGGGCGACCCTGCGCTGCGCCGCGCCCTGCAGGGCTATCTGCGGCGGGCCCGCGGGCTTGCCTGCGAGCCCACGCAAATCGTGGTGGTGAACGGCTCGCAACAGGCCATCGACCTGTGCGCGCGGCTGCTGCTGGATGCCGGCGACGCCTTCGCCTTTGAAGATCCCGGCTACCTGATGGCCCGGTGCTGCTTCGCGGCGACCGGCGCCACCTGTCTGCCCACGCCCGCGGACGAACACGGACTGGATACCGCCAGCCTGCCGCAGCACGAGCGCGTCCGCCTGGCATACGTGACGCCATCGCACCAGTTCCCGCTGGGTGGCGTGCTGCCGGTCGGCCGGCGCATGGAATTGCTGCAATGGGCACAGCGCCACGATGCCTGGATCGTCGAAGACGACTACGACGGCGAGTTCCGCTACGGCCAGCGCCCGATCGACACGCTGCAGTCGATCGACACCGACGGACGCGTGATCTACGTCGGCACCCTCTCCAAGGCATTGTCGCCGCAACTGCGGCTCGGCTACCTGGTGCTCCCTGCCGAACTGGTGCCGGTGTTCCGGCAGGCCAAGCGGCTGGCCGACCGCCATGCGCCGGTGCTGGAGCAGCGCGCGCTGGCCGCGCTGATCGAGAGCGGCGCCTACGAACGCCATGTGCGGCGCATGCGCCGGGAGAACGAGCGCCGCCGTGCGGCGTTGCTGGATGGCATTGCCCGCTACCTGCCCGCGGATGCCGAGGTCAGCGGCACGGCGGCCGGCCTGCATGTGGTGCTGTGGCTGCCGTCGCTGCGCCCGCGGGACGAAGCGGCGCTGGCGGCTGCCGCGCGGGAGCAGGACGTGGGCGTTTATCCGTTGTCGCCGCTGTTTGCCTTGCCGCCGTCGCCAGGACCCACACGACCGGCCGGGCTGGTGCTGGGCTATGCCAGCCTGACGACCCGGCAGATTGAGGAAGGCATGCGCATCCTGGGCGCGGTCATCGCGGCTATGGCCGCGTGAACCCTATGCTGCGGTGCTATCGGATCGCGTCTATGCCGGTGTGCTCGAAGGCGCGGAGAACCGATCCCGGCGTCGACAAGCCTAACAGGGAGCAACCGCAGGAGGCTAGCATGTTGCACGTCACTTACCCCAACGAAAGCGCCGAGTACCGCAAGGCGCGGAACGCACTGCTTGAAGAGGAAATTGCGTTGCGAAGGCATATCGAGGCCGTCGCGGCGCAGCGCCGCGCGCTGCCGCCAGGCGGCGAAGTGCCGCAGGACTACGTGTTCGAGCGGATCGGCGCGAACGGCATGCCCGAAACGGTCGCAATGTCCGGGCTGTTCGGCCCGCATCCCACCCTGGTCCTGTACAGCTTCATGTACGGCCCGGACCGCGATACGCCATGCCCGATGTGCACGCTCTTGCTCGACTCCGTCAACGGCGCGGCCAGGCATGTCGGCCAGCGTGCTGCGCTCTATATCGTCGCCAAGTCGCCCATCGCGCGGCTGGTCGCGTGGGCGCGCGAACGGGGATGGGCGCATCTTCAGTTCCTCTCGACCGCGGGCAACAGCTACGACGCCGACTATTTCGGAGACTCAACGAAACTGCCGGCGCAGATCCGGGCGTTGAGCGGCGGGAAGCCCGGCGAGGAATGGGACGACACCGCATTCAACGTATTCCGTCTCGACCACGGCAAGGTCCGCCACTTCTGGGGCAGCGACCTTACCTGGGCACCGGCGGACGTTGGCACGGATCATCGATCCGGCGACGCCGTCAGTGCGCTCTGGGGCCTGCTCGACATGACGCCCGAGGGGCGTGGGCAGTTCATGCCGAAGCTTGCCTACTAACGCCCCGCGCGCGACCAGTCCTTCGTCGCAGGATGCGCTGACAGCGCAGGCCATTGCGACGGCCTGCGCTGCCATCACTTCTCCTGCATCCTGGCCGCCTTGACGATCTCGCCCAGCCGCTTCCGTTCCGCATTGACGAACTTCACGAAATCCGCACGCGTGCCGCCGATCGGCTCGATGCCGACGGCCTTCAGCTTGGCGGAGGCGTCGGGATCTTTCATGGCCTTGTCGACCGCCGCGGCGACCTTGTCGAGAATGGCGTTGGGCGTGCCCTTGGGCGCGTGGACACCGGCCCAGTGGGCGATCTGCAAATCCGGAAAACCCTGCTCGACCGCGGTGGAGAGCTGCGGGTAGGCCGAGATGCGCTGCGTCCAGGTCGTGGCCAGCGCCTTGAACTTGCCTTCGTGCAGGATGTGCGGCAGCGCGATGATGCTGGCCTCGGAGGTGCCCTCCACCTGGCCGCCCAGCACTGCCGTGGTGCTCTCCGACCCGCTCTTGTACGGCACCGGCTGCAGCTTCGCGCCGTACTTTACGTTCAGGATCTCGGCGACAAAGTGGGGCGTGCTGCCGGTTCCCGCGGTGGCGAAGTTGAAGCCGGTGCCTTTCTTCGAGGCCTCGACAAAGTCGCGCAAGTCCTTGTAGGGCGCGTTCTTCGGCACGACGATCACCGACGGCGCGAGGCCGATCATGGCGACCGGCACCAGGTCGTCGTCCTTGAACGGCATCGACTTCTTGATCATGCTGTTGGAAATGACACCGGCGGCGCTGATCAGGAAGGTGTAGCCATCGGGCTTGCTCTTGGCCACCACGTCCGCGCCGACGGTGCCACCGGCGCCCGGGCGGTTCTCGACCAGTACGGTCTGCCCCAGCTCCTTGGAAGCGCCCTCGGCCGCGGCGCGCGCCATCAGGTCATTGGCGCCGCCAGCGGCGAAAGGCACGACAAAGCGGATGGGTTTGTTCGGCCACTGCCCTTGTGCCGAGGCCGGCGTAGCGGCAATCAGGCTTGCCGTGGCCAGCAGGCCCAAGGCGAATCGATATTTCGTGGTCAAGGCTTGTCTCCGTGTGTGGATCAGGGAATCGGCTCGTCAGCGTATGTCTTTTGTGCCGGTAATCCTATATTCACCCGGGGACTGCCCGCAACGACCTGATCTGAGCCGACGCCCGCCTCAGCGCCGACGCAGGCCGCCAGCCTTGTGCTTCCTGGCCGTACGCAGCGCCAGTCCCGCCAGCACCGCGACGACCGCCAGGATGCCGGCGGCGATGAAGAAGGGCAGGGGCCGGTCGATCGCCAGGCTCTCGCCCGCGACGACGATGCCAATCGCATAGCCCGCTTCGGCGATGGCGATGGCGGCCAGGAACTTCGCGAAGGGGTAGCGCATCGTGCCAAAAAGATAGCCGGGAATTTCGGACGGCACCGCGATGCAGAACAGCAGCACCGCCCAGAATCTGATGCGCTTCGATACGTAGTCCTGGTACTTCGCCAGCTTGTCCGCATAACCGCTGCGGGCAAGCAACGGATAGGCGAGACGGCCGATGCCGTAGGCGGCAACCGCGCCCAGCACCCAGCCGCCCCAGAGCAGAAGAACGGTGAGGGGCTTGCCAAACACGGCGCTGGCCGGCGGCACCAGGACCACGCTCGAGGCGAAAGCGAGCATGGCAGATACGGCGGAGAACAGGAAGAAAACCAGCGCGCCAGCCCCGGGATGCTGTTCCATCGTTGCCTGGGCCCAGGCGATGGCCTGGTCGGCAAAGCCCTTGACGGGCGGGGACAGCACGGCCAGGGCGATCAGCGCCGCCACGGTGCCGACTGCAGACCAGAACCAGATGGTGCGCCGATTGGCAGACAATTTGCTCAGCATATAAAAATTAGAACCGCGGGCAGGGCCGAAGTTTCGATGCGAGGGCACGGTGGATCACGACGGGGGGCGCCGTGCGCGCGGCCACTGGCGGCAATTTCGAGTTTTAGCTCGCGGCACAAACTGCAAGAGATTGACGGCTCATTGCCCCGCTAGAGACATACGAGCCCCGACGTAGTTGTCTCCTCTCTGAAACGTTCTTTCCGGTTTGCGCTGGCCGGCAATTCTTCCACCGCAAAATTTCCGAACAGAATCAAGACGCTAGCCCGGTTGGCACCGATCTCGCTTAGCCATTTGAATCAATTCGCTATTCCGGGGAGATGCCGGGCGTGGGCCGGCGATGCCGGCACGCGCTCAAGTTGGCAGTGAAGCTACCGCCCGAAGGCAGTATTGGAGGGCGCAGCCGAGACCAGGGATGTCGTCCCGCGCGCTTCCCTGTCTTGCGACGCTGCGGGTGCACCGCATGTCCAGGGCATAGCCAAATGCGCCACGGAAATCAGAGAAGGAGGGCGCCACCAGTACCTTGGTTGAAACAGCTTTTCAAGGGCTGGGGGCACTGCTGGCTGCAGTCCTCCCGGCTGTTTCCTGCATTGATGGCTTCAAAGGTGGTCGTATGGCAAA
Source organism: Cupriavidus sp. IK-TO18 (assembly GCF_015549295.1). Classification (NCBI taxonomy): domain Bacteria; kingdom Pseudomonadati; phylum Pseudomonadota; class Betaproteobacteria; order Burkholderiales; family Burkholderiaceae; genus Cupriavidus; species Cupriavidus sp. IK-TO18. The sequence goes on along the minus strand of NZ_JADGMP010000039.1, from coordinate 80,410 downwards.
TCGTCGTAAGGCCCTGTCACTGGCGCTGACAGGCACATGCTCGTTCTGGCTTATCGCCGCGCCGGCCGGTACCGCTGCGGCGGTGGAGGCATGCCCTGCCGCGGGTGCGACGGTATGTGGGGTAAACAGCGGTCTGATTCCCGTGCACAAGGATTTCATCCACACCTCGCTGATATGGAATAAGAAGTACGCGGAATGCCCGAAAATGCTGATCTGGATGCGGCCATCTGAGTACAAGCCGAAGCACTATCTGAATCCGCCGGTGCAGGGTGGTGGCTTCCCGGGATTCAACCAGAAGTACATCGAACTGGTACAGGGCGGTTTCGGGCTCGGACAACTCGACGAAAGCGGCTGGTCGCGCTACAGCTCCGACCTCGAACGTGAAAACACCCAGATCGTGGATGTCTGTGGACTGCAGTCCCTGATCGATACCGGCATATTCACCAAGACGGCTATCGCCGACCTGACCAGCGCGGACATCAGCCATACCGATCCGTTCTTTTCGGACGCAGGCTTTTCCAGGGGACTGGGATATAACCTGTTCTGCAATGGCCACGTGGCTGGCATCGATGGCCGCATCTATGTAGTCGGGTTGCATGACAAGGGCGGCAACAATGGCGGCAGGAAGGTCAATATATTCGACCCCAAGACCGAGCAATGGGTATTCAGGCCCACGCCCTGCGTCAGGTCAGGCTTTGAATCGGATCCGACCGGCACCTTGTCGCATTGCAATCCCCTCGATGAGAACAACACCGACCCGCCGCTCCCCTCGGACCTGAAGTACCAGCGGTGGTACCCCACCGCCGTGACCCTGCCCGACGGGAAGATCCTGGTGCTGTCCGGCTCGGACCAGGATACCAGCGTGGGGGCGGGCAACGCGAGCGCCACCAAGGTACGGCAGGCGGTACCCGAGGTGTACGACCCCAAGACGGACACGACGGTGGCGCTGGAGAGCGCGCGCAAGCTGTTGCCAATGTATCCGCGCGCCTTTGTGGTCCAGACCGGCCCTGGCGAGAAGGACTGGAAGGTCGCGGTGACATCCGAAGTCGTGCCGCCCCTGCCCGGGGAAACGGGCGGCCTCAACATCCGCGGATATGACCCGTTCTTCTACAGCGGCAAGACCTACCTGTTCGATGTCCAGGCAGCGCTGGCCGATCCGCTGATCGCCACGCCGGCGCAAAACCATTGGCAATATGTCGATACCGCGCAGAATGCCCACGACAGTGGTGCCGGGGCCATCATGGTAACGATCAACGCGGATGGCACGTGGTCGCAAAACGTGTTCCTGTTCGGCGGATCGAATGGCGGCAACACACCGGGATCGGCGGTTGCGGAAACCATCAACTTCTCCAGCGCGACGCCAAAATGGACGTCCCTTAGCAACCTGGCCCAGCCGGTCTCCCAGAACAATGTGGTCGTGCTGCCGGACGGGAAGCTGCTGGTCGTTGGTGGTGCCGAGGGCGACGTCAACAGCCTCGTCTACCAGCTGTACAATCCGGCCGACGGCAGCAGGACCGACGTGGCCACTTCGCCGGTGCCACGGCATGACCATTCCACTGCGCTGCTGATGCCAAATGGCGGTGTATGGGTGATGGGCGGCAACCGGGTCAACCTGATACCGGGATCGCCGCAGACGCAGGCGCAGCGTGACGCCGCCGTACCGGTCATCGAGTTCTACAAGCCGCCGTATTTCTTCAAGGGCGCGAAGCCGGTCATCACCCAAAGTCCCAACAGCATCCACTACGGCAACAGCTTCAAGCTCGACGTCTCCGGTACTGAGGTCGAGTCGGTGGCGCTGGTTCGTACCGGTCCGATCACGCACAACTGGACCTGGGGAAACCGGTACGTGAAGCTGCCGGTGCGGCTTCACAACGACGGCAAGCTGGAGGTCACCGCGCCGCCGCTGCCAGGGCTGGCGATTGCCGGCGACTACGTGCTCTACGCCGTTGGCAAGAACGGGACCGTCAGCGAAGGGCGGCATGTGCTGCTGAAGTCCAAGGGGGAACCTGCGAACGATTAGACATTGGCAGGTATTGACCGCCGGACCCGTCCGGGCCCTTCGTTCGCGAAGCGGCCCCCGACGGGCACGCGGATTTGTTCCATGGCGTTTCTATTCCTGTTCCCGCCGGTGCCTGTATTCCCGGTCAATGCGCACCTAAACTGAGCCTGACAGGAGAAGGCCGAAGACTGCGCTGCCGCCATTCAGGCCAGCCGCACGGCACTCCCGATTCACAGCACACCCGACCAGACTGGAATACATGATGTCCGTACATGAACGACTTTCGGCGCGCGGACTGGCGCTGCCGCGGCCCCCGCAACCACTGGGCAGCTATACCGCCGTCAGCCAGGCGGGAGACCTGCTCTTCATCTCCGGCCAGTTGCCATTGCAGGACGGCAAGGTGGCCTGGCAAGGCCAGGTCGGCAAGGACCTGACGGTCGGGCAGGGCAAGCTGGCCGCCGAACTCGCGGCTCTCAACGTGCTGGCGCAGATCGATGACTGCCTGGGTGGCTTCGAGCGCCTGGACCATATCGTTCGCGTCGACGGCCACATTGCCAGCGCGCCGGGCTGGTTCGACCAGCCCGCGGTCCTCGACGGGGCTTCGGACCTGTTCCGCGATGTGCTGGGGGACAAGGCCGGCCATGCACGGACCATTTCCGCGCATTTCCAGCAGCCCGCCAATGCAGCGGTGATCCTCGTGGTGATTGCGCAGCTCAAGCCTGCGTGAGCGCTCCGCGTGGAGATTTACGCGGAAAACTTCTCCACCAGGAAGTCGACGAAGACGCGCACGCGGCGCGTCACGTGCCGCGCCGACGGGTAGAGCAGCACGAACGGCCGCGTACTGCCGCTGAATTCCTGCAAGACTTCCACCAGCGTGCCGTCGCGCAGGTCCTGTTCCACCACGAAGCGATAGGTCTGGAACAGGCCCGCTCCGGCGCGGACCAGCGTGGCCCCGCCGAGGATGTCTTCGGTCGCCGCATAGCCGCCGGTGGTGACGATATCGGTGTCTTCGCCATTGACGCGGAAGGTCCAGGGAATGCGCCGGCCGCTGCTGGGGCGTTCGAACTGGATGCATTCATGCCTGAGCAGGTCTTCCAGTGACCGGGGCGTGCCGGCGCGCTGCAGGTAGGCGGGCGTTGCCACGACCACCAGCTCGGCATCCTCCAGCTTGCGCGCAATCAGGTTCGAGTCGTCCGGCGCGCGGCCGCGCACCGACAGGTCATAGGTGTCGTCCGCGAAATCGACGTTGCGGTTGCTGATATGCACGTCGACCTCGACTTCCGGGTACTGCGCCCGGAACGCCGGCAGGACCGGCAGCACGCGGTAGTGGGCATAGGGCGTCGGCAGGCTGATCCGCAAGCGGCCCGCGGGCGCTGCGCGCTGGCCGCTGACCTGCCGCTCCGCATCCAATAGCTGCGCCAGCGCGCCCCGGCTTTGCTCGAAATACAGCCGGCCTTCGTCGGTCAGGCGGATCTGCCGCGTGGTGCGCACGAACAGGCGTACCCCCAGCCGTTCTTCCAGCCGCTGCACGGTGCGGCTGACTGCAGGCGGCGTCACGCCGGCCGCGACCGCGGCGGCGGTGAAGCTGCCCAGTTCGGCGGCCAGGCAGAACAGCTCGATGCTGCCGAGCTGGAGGTCATCGAATTGCCTTTTCATCGGGTCGGATCAGGCGGTGCATCGGGTGGCGGGAAGCGGTGTTCCCATCATATGTGGGCCTTTGCCAGAAGTCGATGGCGGCCGTCTAGCGGGCGGAAAAGCGGCCGGGAGTCGACGTTTCGCCGCCTTGGCAACGGTGCTTCCTGCGCCATTTGTTCCGCGCGTGCATAACTGTTTGTTCCGCCGAGGTCTTCGAACCACGGGACGGTTCTCCTAGATTTGAGCCCATCGGAGCCGTCGGCCCGATCGGCCCGAAGGACCTGAAGGACCCGAAGGCCGAATCAACTGACATCGAGGTAAGAAAATGAGTGCAGCACAGAAGGTTGTCGTCATCACCGGCGCATCGCAGGGCATCGGCGCGGAACTGGTCAAGGCATTCCGCGAGCGCGGCCATCGCGTGGTCGCCACCGCGCGCAGCATCAAGCCGTCGGACGACGCGGACATCCTGGCCGTTCCCGGCGATATCGCCGACCCCGCAACGGCGCGCCGCGTCATCGCCGAAGCCGTGGCGAAGTTCGGCCGCATCGATACGCTGGTCAACAATGCCGGCATCTTCGTCGCCAAGCCGTTCACCAGCTATACCGACGAGGACTATGCCACTGTCACGGGTATCAACCTGACGGGCTTCTTCCATATCACGCAGCTGGCCATTGCCGAAATGGAGAAGCAGCGCAGCGGCCATGTGGTCAGCATCACCACCAGCCTGGTCGACCATGCCATCAGCGGCGTGCCGTCGGTGCTGGCCTCGCTGACCAAGGGCGGGCTGAGCGCGGCGACGAAATCGCTGGCGATCGAGTATGCGAAGACCGGCATCCGCGCCAACGCGGTGTCGCCCGGCATCATCAAGTCGCCGATGCACCCGAAGGAAACGCATGAGGCGCTGGGCGCGCTGCATCCGGTGGGGCATATGGGCGAGATGCGCGATATCGTCGACGCCGTGCTGTACCTTGACCGCGCGCCGTTCGTGACGGGCGAGATCCTGCATGTCGACGGCGGCCAGAGCGCCGGGCACTGAGTCTCCTGCCCGCAAGGGATCGACGGCGCGACGGGGCAGTTGCCCTGTCGCGCCGTTTTGCGTTGAGCCACCGGTGCTAGCCGTCCTGAACCAGCTTGAACGCGGCACGGCACGCGGCGGCCCATTCGCGGGCCAGCGCGCTGCGCTGTGCAAGCCCGATTGCCAACGCCTGGTCCATGCTCGCCGCAAGTTTCTCTACGGGTACGGCCGCCGGCGCGCCGGCCGCGCCCCAGGCCGAGGCGAACGCAACCTGCTTGCTGGCTTCGGGCGGTTGCCCGGGCCGCAGCAGGCCCAGCCTCGGCAAGCCAAAGGCGCCTGCGACAATGCCGCCGTGCAGGCTGCTGCCGATGAAGCCCTGGCTGTGCGCGACCAACGCGCAGATGTCCCACAGGTCGAGCGAGCCAAAGAGCGCGACGTGCGCGCTGCGCAGCCGTGCGGCAAGGCGTTGGTAGCAAGCCAGGTCGTCATGCCATGGCGCGGCGCCGGCGCGGAACAGCACCACGCCCAGGTGCCTGTCCCGGGCGACGCGCTCGAGTTGGGAGGCCAGCTGTGCCAGGGTTTCGTCGTCGCCAAAATCGGCGCTGCACTGCACCGCCAGGTATCCGCCCGGGAAACCCGACCCGATGCGGGCGCATTCGCCATGGCCGGCGCGCCGGCGGATGCGATCGCCGAACAGTTCAGCCACCAGCACCGCCGGATCCGGCTCCAGGCGGCAATCGATGCCGTTCGCGGCGAGCACGGCCCGGGTTTGCCGGTCCCTGACGCCGACACTGGTGGCGGCGCCGAGCTTGGCCACCACTTCGGCCCGCATGCCGGACTCGACCGATCCCAGGTCAATGCCACCGGCGGCGTGGACAATGACGCGCCTGACATTGGCAAACAAAGTGGCAGGCAACAGGTAGGGAGCAAGGTCCGGCACGCCCAGTTGCCGCCGCGCCCACGCCGTGCGCTCGCGCGGATGGCTATCGAGCCGCGCTACCACTGCGCCGGCCTCGTCAGGCGGCAGCAGCATCACGGCGGCTTCCCACGGCGAGCACGTCAGGATTTCGCCGCCCACGTGGATGACCTCGACGGCGGCGTCGCCCACGGTGGCGGACAGATGCGCCAGCGCGCGGACCCGGTGGCCGCCATGGCGCCTCAGGTCGCGCCCGGCAAGACCTCCGAAATAGAGTTTGTCACTGGTGCGGTGCTGGCCGATCATGCGCCGCACCACATGCGCGAGCAGCAGGTCGCCGAAGTTGTGGCGGTCGAAGGCGCCGAACAGGATCGTGAAGGTCGCGGCGCCTGCCTGTTCCCGCGGCCCGGACGCTGGCATGGCATCAACGGGCGGACACGGCCTGCATGTCCGCGCTGTCGAAGCCTTCCGTCAGCCCGGCCCGGATGCCCGCCAGCAACTGGATGGCCGCTTGCTCCTTGCCTTGCTGCCGCCATAGCTGCGCCAGGTCCAGCGCGGCCCGCAATTCCAGCGACCTGGCATGCTGGTGGCGAGCCACTTCCATCGCCTTGTCGAAACACGCTTGCGCTTCGGCGTCGCCTTCAGGCCGCCCCTCGGCAGCCGACCGTTGCCGTACCAGCTCGCCGTTCAGGCGGTGCCATTCCGCGTCGCAATAGTGCTCCCCGGTCTGGTCCACCGCGTCCTTCGCCACGGCAAGCGCGTCCAGCCCCGCCTGCCATTGTCCCTGGCGTCCGTAGGCGTGTGCCAGCAGGCAGTGGAAGTGCGAATTCCCCAGGACCGCACCGGTCGCATGATAGGCGTCCAGCCCTTCATGCATCAGCGCGATGCCTGCCTGCTGCTGCCCCTGTTCCGTTAGCGCCCAACCGCGAAGGATGGTGGTCCACGCGCGCCACAGCGGGAAACCCTGCTCGGTCGACAGCGTGATGGCGGCATCGGCGTATTCCTGCGTGAGTTGGGGCTCGCGGCGGAACTGGTGCAATTCCGCGGCCTGGCACAGGGCATGCGCCAAACTGAAGGGGTGGGATATCTGCCGCGCCAGCGCAAGCCCGTCCTGCGCGCACTGGAGGGCCTGGTCCGGATAGCCAAGCGTCCAGAGCACGAGTGCTGACGCCGACAGGGCGCGCACTTCGGGATCCACGCCATGGACATTCAGGTGGGTGAGATGCGGTCCTGCGCCATAGAGCGCGAGGGCAGCGCGCAGATGGGTATGCGCGATGCCGAACCTGCCCAGGTAATACGCGCTCATCCCAAGCGCGACGTGCGCTTCTCCCGACAGCTCCGGATCGTTCGTTCGCCCGGCCAGCCGCAGCAGTTGCTTGCCCAGCCGGTAAGCCTTCGCATGCTCCGCCCGCAGCGAGAAGTAGGTACGCAGCCCGACCAGCGTCGGGAACAGCTGTAGCGTGTCGCCGCCCTGGCCGCACAGGGCCAGCGCGCGGCTGTAGGTGGCCTCGACCTCGGCGGCGGCAAAGCCCCGGGCGGCGATCAGCGCCGGCCCGATGGCCAGCCGCAGCGCGAGCTCCTGGTGTGCGCGTTCCGGGGTGTCCGGCTGGCGGCCGAGCAGTTCCAGTGCGGCATTCAGGTGGCTGATCGCCTCGTGGTAGGCCGAGCGCTGGATGGCCTGCTGTCCCGTGTACTGGAGGTATTCCACCGCCTTCGGGTCGTTGCCGCTGAGGCTGTAATGCCGCGCCAGTTCGCCGTAGTGGTCTTTCAGCTGGTTCTGGAACAGGGCCTCGATCGCCTGGGCGGTGCGCTGGTGCAGCGCGGTGCGCTGCTCCGTCAGCAGGCTGTTGCCGGCCACTTCCTGGGTCAGCGCATGCTTGAAGGTGTATTCGGTGTCGGGAAAGGCCGGCCGTTCGTAGATAAATTCCCCCGCCTGCAGCTGGGCGAGCAGCGGGCGCAACTGCTCATCGGGTTGCGCGACCACCCGCTGGATCAGGCTGAGCGTAAACTCTTTCCCGATCACGGCGAGGGTTTGCAGCAAGTCCTTCTCGGCACGGGACAGCCGGTCGATGCGGGCGGCAAGCACGCCCTGTACCGTGGTCGGGATATGGAGCGCCGTGGGCGTCTTCTCGATGCGGTAGTGGCCGGGCTCGCCAAGCAGCGCCTTTTCCTCGCACAAGGTTTGCACCACTTCTTCCATGAAGAAGGGATTGCCTTCGGTCTTTGCCAGGATCAGGCGCTTGAGGTCCGCCAGCGCCGGATCGTCGCCGAGGAGCGCGGTGAGCAGTTGCCCGGCTTCCGCCAGGCCCAGCGGGTCTAGCCGCAGCGGCGTGTAGCAGTCAAGATGGCTCCAGCCATGCTGGTACTCGGGCCGGTAGTTCAGCAGCAGCAGGATCCTGGCGTTGGCAAGGCGGTCGACGAGTACATCCAGGAAGGCTTCGGTCTCGCTGTCCAGCCATTGCAGGTCCTCGAACAGCAGCACCAGCGGCTGGTTGCGGCTCTCGCGCGCCAGCAGGGTGGTGATCGCCTCGAAGGTGCGCTGGCGCCGGATCAGCGGATCCATGTTCGGCAACGCCGAGCCCGGCTCGCTGATGCCCAGCAGGTGCAACAGGTATGGCAGCACGTCTTCCAGTCCCCGGTCGAGCATCACCACGCGGCCCGCCACCTTTTCGCGGGCCTTCCGTTCATCGTCGTGAGCCTCGATCTGGAAATAGTTCTTCACCAGCTCGATCAGCGGGAGGTAGGCAAAGGCCTTGCCGTGGGACACCGAAAACGTCTCCAGCTTCAGGCAGCTGCCCGGCGAACGCGCCTTGAATTCATGGAACAGCCGCGACTTGCCGACGCCGGCCTCGCCGACCACCGCAACGATCTGCCCCTGTCCAGCCGCTGAGCGCTGCAGTGCCTGGTGCAGCGTCTCCAGTTCCCGGTCGCGCCCGACGAAGCACGCCAGGCCCCGATGCGCCGACACCTGCAGGCGCGTACGCAGCGGCCCGATGCCGGTCAGCTCGTAGACGGCCAGCGGCATGGGAATCCCCTTGACCTGCGCTAGGCCCAGCGGCTTGAAGGCGAAATACCCTTCGGCAAGCCGCTGCGTGGATTCGCTGACGAAGATCGACGAGAGCGCCGCCATGGTTTCCATCCGCGACGCGATGTGGATGGTGTGGCCGACCGGATCGTAGTCCGTGTGCAGATCGTCCTTGCGGATCGAGCGCACCACCACTTCGCCGGTGTGGATGCCGACCCGGATCTGCAGCGAGATGCCTTGCTCCAGCCTGAGCCTGTCGCTGTGGCGCTGCATTGCCTTCTGCATGCGCAGCGCGGCGTAGAGCGCACGCTGGGGGTGGTCCTCGTGCGCGATCGGTGCGCCGAAAAGCGCCAGGATGCCGTCGCCCAATGACTTGGCAACGTAGCCCTCGTAGTAGTGCACCGCCTCCATCATCAGGTCGATCACCGGCGTGATCAGCCGGTGGGCGTCCTCTGGATCCAGGTCGTGGATCAGCGCGGTCGAGCCGGCCATGTCCGCAAACAGCACGGTGATGGTCTTGCGCTCGCCGGCGGGCTCGCCGCGGGCTTCCAGCGCCGCCTGCTCGCTGCGGATGCGCTCGGCGAGGTGGGGTGGCGTATAGGACACCGGGGACACCGGCGAGACCGGCGCGGTGGACGCGGCGGGTGCCGGTTCCCCACAAGGCTCGCCGCATGCACTGCAGAAGCGCGCCGCCGGCGCCAGGGCTTGGCCGCAACTGCGGCACTGGCGGACGAGGGCGCTGCCGCACTGCTGGCAAAAGTTGGCACCCGCGGTGTTATCGCATCCGCACTTTGTGCACTGCGCCATGGGGCCTCCTTGGGGACGCGTCCTTCATAGGATTAGTGCCCAAAGCCGTCCATCGCAAGAGGCGTTGCCAGGGATCGTGGTTCAGCAGGAAAACGCGTTACGAGATGTCTTCCATGTTGTCCTGCTGCGAGCGGATATCCTCCGGACTGAACACGATATACCCGAGCGCCTTCAACAGCTGCACCGCTTCCAGCTCGGCGTCGAGATAGACCGGCCGGTCCGGTCGCCGCAGGCGCGGCGCGGGCTGCCAGCGTGGCAGCCCGCTGGCATGGGGGCCAGCCGCGCCCGGGCCATCCGGTTGCCGCGCGGTCAGGATGCGGCAATGCTCCACGCTGAGCCGCCAGGCCACGTCGACGGCGACATTGAAACGCGCCACGCACAGCCGCAAGCGCTTGAGAGCCTGCAGCCAGCTGATGAAAGTGTCGCGCTTGGATGGCTCGTAGCCCTTGAGCAGCGTAGTGAGCTGATCATGGGCCGCGGGATTGGCCGCTGCCGGGTCGTCGTCGAGCAACGCAAGCTCCAGCGCGACCTGCTGGCACTTGTCCTGATCGTAGATCGTGCACTCGCAGTCGAGTACGCCTTCCTGCAGCAGCTCGCACAGCAGCGCCCACACCCGGGGGTTCTTGTCGAGCCGGCCTTCGAGCGTGGGATCGATCTGGCAGAGGATGTCCGGCAGGGGGCGTTCGGCATCCGCCTGCACGGCATGCGCGAACGCCATCGCGTTGTCCGAGGGCGTATCGCCGCGTGCCAGCCGCTGCAAGGCTGCCTCCTTCAGTTCGTGGATCTCCGCGATGGTGTCGACGGCGTGCTTCCAGGCAAACGCTTCCAGCCCGCCCGCCAGCTTGCGAGCGGGCCTGGCAAGCTGGCCTGCCAGCGTCTGGATGAAGCCGGTGCAGATGCTGCACTGACACTCCAGCCGGCCGGCGTGCAGGAAGCCGGCATACAGGCGCTCCCGATGCCCGCAATGCGGGCATTCCACCGAGAACCCGCCCTGCCGTGCCACGCGTTGCGACGCGAGCAGTCCGTCGACCTGGTAGTGCGCCTGGCCATCGCAGCAAGGGCAGATCCATTCCAGCTTGTGCGCACCGTCGCGCGGCGCGACCGCGCGGTCGAACTGGCGCTCGATCGCGCTGCGCGGAATCCCTTGCGAGCGCCCGAGTACGTCGGCGGAATAGCGCCAGTAGCAGTACGAGTGCGCGGCAGCGGCCGCTTCGGGGCCGAGGCGCTGCAGGGCGGAGATGAGATGCGTGCTGCGCCGGATCTCGTCGGCCTTCGCGTCAACCAGCGCGGCCCCGCCGGGCATCACCGCCTCGAGGGCGGCGCGGCTCTGTGCGAGGAAGTCCGGCACGTGGACGCTGCGGATGAAGTCCTCGTTCTCGAGCCAGAACATATGTCCGGGCAGCGATTCCAGTGCATCGACGCCGGACCTGACTTCCGGCATGCCGGGACAGGCGAGAAACGTGAAGGGTTTGCTGAACAGGAATGCATCGGCCATGTTTTGTCAACGGAGAATCCCGCTCACGGCCGGTACTGCACCGCGTGCGATGGTTTCACCCCATGATTCCAGTCAGGCCGAGCGCGCGGACGGCGCATGCTTCTCGCATCAGCCCGTATTTGGGGAGATTCCCCTTGTCCTTGTTATTGTTAATTCTTGTCCGGCTATGTCTTGTACCGCACAGATTCGCCGTGCCGGTTAGGACAGGATAGGCGACGGTCATGGATCCCCGCAATGATCAATAAGCGACGCTTTCACAATGAGAAATGTGCCGCGCAACCATGCCCCGAAAGGGGCAGGATCAGGAACCGGGCCTGCGGACCGAACGCGCTGGCCACACACCGCCGTCGACCAGCCCGGCGGTAATCTCCAGCAACTGCGTCCACACCATGCTTGCGGCGAGCGTGACCGGCATCGTCGCCGACCGGCAGATCCACACGTGGCGGCTCATGGCGGGCTGCACGCCTTTGATACGTTCTGCCAGGTGGCCGCGACCGACGACGCGAAGGAGGGAATTGCGGCCTTCGTGGAAAAGCGTCGGCCGCATTGGGGGGATAGCCGGGCGCTACGGTGGCCGATCGGATTGTCCACCGTCATGTTGGTCTTAGCGAAGTCGTGGCGGGATGATGGGCACGCCTGTCACTATCCCGGTGCTCCTCAGACGAGAGGCGTACTGACCAAAGGGGCGGCGAAGCTCTCATGGCACTACATGTACCTCGACCACCAAGTGCGTCTGGATGGCGCCACCGTCGCGCCCCTCGGGGGCGGGGCGGATCAAATTGCCGCGATGGGCGGGCACGCTAGCGCCGGCTTATGGCGTCCACGGCATATTGGGGATGCGGCCAGATAAGTCTAATATCGACGCCTGGGCGGCCGACCGGCACACCGTGCCTGGCCGGCGCCCTTGAGTGTTCGACGACCACGGATGCCCCGTGCTCACCTTTCCAAGGAGACACAACATGCCGAGCAAGAATACGATCTGTTTGTGGTACGACCGCGACGCGCTGGATGCCGCGCACTTCTATGCCGAGACCTTCCCCGACAGCGCTGTCAAGGCCGTCCACCGCGCCCCCGGCGACTATCCCGATGGCAAGCAAGGCGATGTCCTGACGGTAGAGTTCACCGTTGCCGGCATTCCCTGCCTTGGCCTCAACGGCGGCCCGCATTTCAAGCACAGCGAGGCGTTTTCCTTCCAGATCGCGACGGACGACCAGGCCGAAACCGACCGCCTGTGGAATGCCATCGTCGGCAACGGCGGGCAGGAAAGCGAATGCGGCTGGTGCAAGGACCGGTGGGGATTGTCGTGGCAGATCACGCCGCGCGCGCTGACCGCGGCGGTATTCGATTCCGATCCCGCGGCGGCCAAGCGCGCCTTCGAAGCGATGATGACGATGCGGAAGATCGATATCGCAAAAATCGAGGCGGCCCGGCGCGGAACCTGATCCCGGCGCGCCTCGGGCCTACGCGTGCTGCGCTTGCTGCGCCTGCTGCGACCGCCACTTCGACACGCTGCAGCCGAACTCGCCGCTGAACCAGCGCGAAAACGTGCTCAGTGAAGTAAATCCCAGCAGCGTGGCCACCTCCGACAGCGGCCTGTCGGGGTTCTCGATATAGCCGACCACCAGCCCCGCACGCACCTGGTTCAGGATCTCGGAATAGCTGGTCCGGTCGCGCGCCAGGCGGCGGTGGATGGTGCGCCGGTCCACCCCCAGGTGTTGCGCCACCCGGTCGACCGAGCACATGCCGGTGGGCAGCAGCACGTAGACCAGCTTGCGCACCTTGTCCGGCGCGGTGGCATTGGCCTGGGCCAGCAGGCTGCCGAGGTAGCGCTTGACCTGGCCTGCCATCGCGGGGTCGTAGGACGGCAGCGGGGCCTCCAGGTCGGCGGCGGCGCAGACGATGCCGTCGAAGTCCTGGTTGAACAGCGGGTCGATGCCGAACACGCGCATGCAGGTCGCCACGCTGGCGGGTGCGGGGTGCGTGAAGCAGATGCTGCGCGGGCGCCACGAAGTCCCCAGGAACAGGCTCAGCATGCGGAACATCACGCCCACGGCCAGGTCGGTGGCCTGGCGCAGCACGCCGGACTCCTCGCTCAGGACCTGGAGCCGGATGATGACCAGTCCTTCGGATTCCTCCAGGCGCATCGCCAGCGATTCGTTCTGCAGGCCCATGTATCGTACCATGGACTCCAGCGCGCGGCGCAGCGTGGGCTGCTCGCGCACCACGAAGGCCAATGGCCCCAGGTTGGAGAACTGGCGCAGCTCCGCCATGCGCAGGCCGAAGTCGTCCACCTGCGCGGCGCGTGCCGACGCGTCAAGCAGCCGTCCCACCAGCGCGGCAGGGATGCGGATATCGGGATCGAGCAGCACGTCGCGGCTGATCTTGGCCGCACGCATCTGCTGGTGCGGATCGAGGCCGACGGCACGTGCCACTTCAACGTAGTTGGTCAGGCTGGCGCTGCGCAGGTAGTAAGACATCGCGTTATCCGATTGTCGCGAAATGCAAGCCGATGGTGTGCGAAGGGCTCATCGTTGCGTGGCCTCGGCACCGGCAGCGCTTGCGTTGCCGCTGGTGTTGCCGTTTGCGTGCCGCCGGCGCCATGCCAGCGGCGGCTCGCCGAACTGGAGCGAGAACCAGCGCGTGAACGTGCTGGCCGAGCTGTATCCCAGCAGCTCCGCCACGCGCAGCATGGCGTATTGCGGGTTCTCCACATAGCGCAGCGCCAGTTCGCGCCGCACTTCATTGAGGATATCGGTGAAGGTTTCGCCGGCTTCGTCGAGCTGGCGCTGCATGGTGCGCAGGCTCAGTCCCAGTCCCTGCGCCACGGCTTCGCAGGTGGCGCGGCCCATCGGCAGCATCAGGTAGACGGCATTGCGCACATCGCGGCCGATGCTGGGCGCGTTGATGCGCGGCAGCGTGTCGACAAAGCGCTCGGCATAGCGGGCCATCGCCGGATCGCCGGTCGGGTTGGGCGCGTCGAGGTCGGCTGCCCGGCACACGATGCCGTTGAATTCGCTGTCGAACTCGAGCGGGCAGCCGAACAGGCGCCGGTGCACGCGCAGGTCGGCGGGCGCCGGGTGCGTAAAGTTGATGCTGAGCGGGCGCCAGTGCGAGCCGAGCAAGGCGCGGCACAGCCGGAACACCACCCCCAGCGCCAGCTCGGTGCCCTGGCGCGAAGGCTGGTCGAGCACGATTTCCTGGCGGATGATGACCGCGCCGCCGGCCTCTTCCAGCAGGATCGACACCGATTCGTTGACCAGGTGCCGGTAGCGGATGATCGTGGCGAGCGCGGCGCGCAGCGTTGGCTGCTGGCTGATCAGCAGGCTCATCACGCCAAAGTCCGATAGCTGCCGGGATTCCGCCATGCGCAGGCCGAAGGTGGGGCAGTCCGCCGCCCTGGCCGCGGCTTCCAGCAGCGCGGCGCAGGCGCCCACCGGGATGCGCTGGTCCGGATCGGCCAGCAGCGCCCGGCTAAGCCTGGCGGTGCGCAGCAAAGGCTGAGTATTGAGGCCGAGCGCGCCGGCCACTTCAAAGAAATTGGTCAGTGCTGCTGCACGTACCAGGGTGTCCAAGGTTGTCTCCCGCTTATGGCGGCTGGCCTTGGGAAGGCCGCCGCATTGTCTTTGCAGCGGCATGATAGGCGGGCTTGGCATGAAATGCAAAGCCGCTGGAGCCTATTGCAAAGCTGCCGCGGCCGCGGCGACCTACATTGGCTGCATGCGCGGCACACATCGGTGCCGCAACGTTCCAAGGAGACAACTGCATGGCAAAGATCGTCCGCATGTATGAGACTGGCGGCCCCGAAGTGTTGCGTTACGAAGACGCGGCGGTGGGAGAGCCCGGCGCGGGACAGGTGCGCATCCGCCACGTGGCGGTGGGCCTGAACTACGCCGACACCTATTTCCGCAACGGCACCTACCCGGTGCCGCTGCCGTCCGGCATGGGCGTGGAAGCCTCGGGCGTGGTGCAGGCCATCGGCCCGGGCGTGACCAACGTTGCCGTGGGCGATCGCGTCACGTATACCGGCTTTATCAACACGCTGGGCGCCTACAGCACCGAGCGCCTGGTGCCGGCGGCGCCGCTGATCCGGCTGCCCGACACCATCGGCTTCGAGACCGCGGCGGCGATGACCATGCGCGGCCTGACTTCGGCGTACCTGATGCGCCGCATCCATGCGTTCCAGCCGGGCGAAACCATCCTGCTGCACGCGGCAGCCGGCGGCGTGGGCCTGATCGTTTCGCAGTGGGCCAAGCTGCTGGGACTGACCGTGATCGGCACGGTGTCGAGCGAGGCCAAGGCCGAAGTGGCGCGTGCCCATGGCTGCGACCACATCATCAACTACAGCCATGAAGACGTGGCCAAGCGCGTGCGCGAACTGACCGACGGCGTCGGCGTGTCGGTGGTGTTCGACAGCGTCGGCAAGAGCACCTTCACGTCTTCGCTGGATTCGCTGCGCCGCCGCGGCACCATGGTCTGCGTCGGCACGGCCTCCGGCCCGATCCCGCCGTTCGACCCGGTGCTGCTGGCGATGAAGGGCTCGCTGTTCCTGACCCGTCCGGCGCTGGCCGACTACATCTTCGATCCGGCCGAGAAGGCGCAACTGGCCGGGGAACTGTTCGATCATGTCGGCTCCGGCCGCATCCGGATCGAGATCAACCAGCGCTACGCGCTCGAAGACGCGGTGCAGGCGCATATCGACCTGGAGTCGCGCAAGACCACCGGTTCGTCGATCTTTGTCATCTGAGGAGCCAAAAGCCATGCGAGTCCAACAACTCACCTGCGCGCTGGGCGCCGAACTGAGCGGCGTCAACCTGGCCGATGCCGTGCGCGACGACGGCCTGTTCGCCGAGATCCGCGCGTTGCTGCTGCAGCACCGCGTGCTGTTCCTGCGCGACCAGAAGTTCAGCCGGGCCGAGCATGTCGCCTTCGCCAGCCGCTTCGGCGAACTGGAAGACCATCCGGTGGCCGGCAGCGACCCGGAACACCCCGGCCTGGTGCGCATCTACAAGACGCCCGACCAGCCCAACGACCGCTACGAGAACGCCTGGCACTCCGACACTACGTGGCGCGAGGCGCCGCAGTTCGGCGCGGTGCTGCGCTGCGTGGAATGCCCGCCGGTTGGCGGCGACACCATGTGGGCGAACATGGCGCTGGCTTACGAACGGCTGCCCGAGCACATCAAGACGCAGATCGCCGACCTGCGCGCGCGCCATAGCATCGAAGCGAGCTTCGGCGCCGCCATGCCGGTCGAGAAGCGCCTGGCGCTGAAGGCGCAGTATCCCGATGCCGAGCATCCGGTGGTGCGCACGCACCCGGACACCGGCGAGAAGGTGCTTTACGTCAACGCCTTCACCACGCACTTCACCAACTACCACACCGCCGCGCGCGTGCGCTTCGGGCAGGACGCCAACCCGGGCGCCGCCGACCTGCTGCGCTACCTGGTAAGCCAGGCGTACATCCCCGAGTACCAGGTGCGCTGGCGCTGGGCGCCCGACAGCGTGGCGATCTGGGACAACACCGCGACGCAGCACTATGCTGTGATGGATTATCCGCCGTGCCACCGCAAGATGGAGCGGGCCGGCATCATCGGCACCAGGCCGTACTGAACCCTGGATTCGAGCGAATGAACATGCAAGACAACCTGATCACGCCGGCCAAGTCGGCCTACGCCTATCCGCTGCTGGTCAAGCAGCTGCTGACCAATGCCCTGAGCCTCTATGGCGACCAGGAGATCAGCTACCGCGGCGAAATGCGCTACACCTTCCGCGATTTCCGCCGCCGCATCGGCAAGCTGGCGTCTGCGCTGGCTGCGCTGGACATCCGCCACGGCAGCACCGTGGCCGTGATGGACTGGGACAGCCACCGCTACCTGGAATGCTATTTCGGCGTACCGATGATGGGCGCCACGCTGTTCACCGTCAATGTGCGGCTGTCGCCCCAGCAGATCCTCTACACGCTCAACGATGCAGGCGCCGCGATCGTGCTGGTGCACCCGGATTTCCTGCCGGTGATCGAGCAGATCCGCCCGCAGCTCACCGGCAACCCGCGCTTCGTGCTGCTGGCCGATGGCCAGGACGTGCCGAAGTCCAGCGTGCCGTTCGCCGGCGAGTACGAGGCGCTGCTGGAGCATGCGCCCGCGGACTTCGAGTTCGCGGATTTCGACGAGAACACCAAGGCCGCCACCTTCTATACCACCGGCACCACCGGCGATCCGAAGGGTGTCTGCTACAGCCACCGCGAGATCGTGCTGCACACGCTGGCGTCGGCGACGAGCCTGTGCTCGCCGCGCGAAGGACAGCGCATGCATCGTGAAGATGTCTACATGCCGATCACGCCGATGTTCCACGTGCTGGCATGGGGCATCCCGTATGTCGCCGTGATGCTCGGGCTGCGCACGGTGCTGCCGGGCCGCTACCTGCCCGACCAGCTGCTGAAATTGCGCGAGACCGAGAAGGTCACTTTCTCGCACTGCGTGCCAACCATCCTGCAGATGCTGCTGCAGGCCTCCGCCAACGGCAAGCCGGACCTGTCGGGCTGGAAGATCATCATCGGTGGCTCGGCGTTGCCGCCCGCGCTGTGCGAGGCGGCCCTGGATCGCGGCATCGACATCTTCGCCGGCTACGGCATGTCGGAGACCGGCCCGATCGTGTCGCTGGCGCAGCTGCCGCCCGGGTGCGTGCCGAAGGACCGTGCCGAAGAAGTGCGCATGCGCTGCTCCACCGGCCGCCCGGTGACGCTGGTGGACTACCGCATCGTCAGCGAAGACATGCAGGACCTGCCGCACGACGGCAAGAGCCGCGGCGAGATCGTGCTGCGTGCGCCGTTCCTGACCAAGGCGTACTTCGGCAAGCCGGCGGCATCGGAAGACCTGTGGGCCGGCGGCTACCTGCACACGCAGGACGTCGCGGTGATGGGGCAGGACGGCTTCGTGCAGATCGTCGACCGCATCAAGGACGTGATCAAGACCGGCGGCGAGTGGGTGTCGTCGATCGAGGTGGAGAATCTGATCACCGAAGTGCCAGGCGTGCTGGAATGCGCGGTGATCGGTGTCCCCGACGCCAGGTGGGGCGAGCGGCCGATGGCGTTCGTGGTACGCAAGCCGGGCGTGGAGGTGAATGCGGAACAGGTCCGCGCGCACCTGCTGGGCCACGTCGAATCGCAGCGCATCAGCAAGTACGCGGTGCCTGAAGCCGACCGCATCACGTTCGTCGAGGCGATCCCGAAGACCAGCGTGGGCAAGATCAACAAGAAGCAGCTGCGGGAAGACGTAGCCTGAAAGGGAAGGTAAGGAGCTTGGCGCCAGTCCTCGGGCGGGGACTGGCGCTTTTTTTTTGTTGAGCTTGCGAAAGGGCGACGCGCTTTCGCCGGCAAGTAGAAACGCCTCCCGAGAAAGGCGTGCGGGGGGCTGACGAAGCCTGGTGCCGGCAGCGATGCTTGCCATGCGCCTGCCCTCACCCTCTCTCGCGCAAGCGGAGGAAGCAGCGCAAGCGCCGGCGCAGCCAGCACTCGAGATCGCGCAGCACGCTTGGCCACTCACTGAAGCCGAAGTTGCCCAGCCCAGTGCGACCAGGCCTCGTATCTGATTTCTGTTCGTCAGGTCGTGGCTTTGCTCCACGCTTCCTTCAGACCCCACCTCATGGTGGAGCCCTTGCGCTTCGCTAATCCTTCACCACCATCAGGTTGGATAGGGGACCTGCACCCCCGAGCTGTTGGGCATGCTCGGCACACATGAGAAACGCCTCCCGAGGGAGGCGTGTGGGTGCGACGAAGCCTGGTGCCGGCAGTGCTTACTCCCCTCTCCCATTTATGGGAAAGGGAAGCAAACCAGTGGAACAAAAGCGCCCGATCAAGGCTGGATATTGAACGCCTTCACAATCGCGCCGTTGCGCTCGAACTCTTCGTGCAGCGACTGCCCGAGCTGCTGCAGCGACTGTGGCTGCATCGGCTCATAGCTCAGCGCCTGCATCCGCTCCTGCACCTTGGGCGTCGCCGCGGCCTTGTAGGTCGCGGTCTGGATCTTCTGCGCCAGCTCGACCGGCACGCGCGCGGAGGCGATCACGCCAACCCAGTTGCTGAACTCCACATCGGGATAGCCCAGTTCGGCGAAGGTCGGCACCTGCGGCAGCAGCGGCGAGCGGTTCTTCGATGCCACGGCGTACGGCTGCAGCTTGCCCGCCTTGATCATCGGCAGCGACGTCACCATGCCGTCGTACATCACGGCGATCTGGCCGCCCATCACCTGGGCCAGCGCTGGCGCCGAGCCGGCGAACGGCACGTGCTGCAGGTCCATGCCGGACTTCTGGTTCACGATCACGCCCGCGTAGTGCGAAGCGGTGCCGGCGCTGTAGGAAGCGAAGCTGAGCTTGCCGGGGTTGGCACGCGCGTAGCTCACCAGGCCGTTGAAGTCCTTGGCGGGCAGCGTCGGCGAGCCCACCAGCAGCAGCCGCGAGCGGGCCACGGCGGCCAGCGGGCGGATGTCCTTCATGGTGTTGTAGGGGGTCTTCAGCACGTGCGGCACTTCGGTCAGCACGTTGGTCGCGGTCACCATGATGGTCTGGCCGTCGGGCGGCGCGGCCAGCATCGCGCTAATCGCGATGCCGCCGCCGGCGCCCGGCTTGTTGTCGACCACCACGGGCGTGCCGAGGTCGGCCGAAAGCTGGTCGGCCAGCAGGCGTGCGATCACGTCCATGGTGCCGCCGGCAGGCGCCGGCACCAGCATGCGCACGGGCTTGCTGGTCCAGGCCATCGCGGCCGGCATCGCCAGTGCCAGCATGGCGGCAACCGCGGCGTGGCGGGGACGGAACAGGGTGGGGCGGGTTGGCATGGTTGTCTCCGTTTAAAGATATGAGATGAAACTTGCCCATGCCAGCCTTCTTGTCGGGATGGTCATGGGCTCAGGTTGAAGAGATGGGGGCGCGCGCCGGTTTGAATACCGGCGGGGGAGCTTCAGCCGGCAGCGAGCGTGGCGCGCTGCTTCGCGCGCGCAAGGGCCCGCTGCATGGCTTCGACCAGCACCGAAGGCGGCCGGGCGCCCGACACGCTGTGCGTGCCGTTGAACACCACATGCGGCACGCCGAAGCCGGTGCGCAGCGGCGGGGCGTCCGGGTCGTGCAGCGGGGGCAGCCAGTCCAGATCGGGCAGGTCGCCGTCGGCGCCTGCGTCAGGCAGTGCGATGCCGCAGGCTGCCGCGGCGCGCCGCAGGACTTGCGGATCGCCGATGTTCTCGGCGCGGATGAAGTAGCGCGTGAACAGCTCGTCCAGCAGCGCCGAAGCGGCCTCGGGGCCGGCTTGCCTGACGGCGTGGCGGACCAGCCGGTGGGCCAGCAGCGTGCTGGGAAAGGTCTCGATGCGATCCAGCGCCAGCGTGATGCCGGCTTCGCGCGCGGCAGCGCAGACTTGCGCCTGGCGCGCGGCCATGGCCTCGGGGCCTCCCAGCCGCGCGAGGTAGAACTCGCGGTAGGGCCTGCCCTCCGGTGGCGTGGTCGGGATCAGCGGATAAGAGTGCCAGGCGACCCGGACGGCAACTTTCGGGTACTCCCGGGCGAGCCATTCAATGGCGGTTTCGAGGTGCTTCTTGCCGATCATGCACCAGGGGCAGATCAGGTCGAAGTAGGCATCGACCGTAAGCGTCGTGGGGTGGGTCATGGCAGCAGCTTGATGGCGCCCGCCGCCGCATGCGTGCCTGGCGGCGGGCGAGGGGAATCAGGGGGCGGACGCGGCTTGCGCGCGGCGCCAGGGCTGGCGGGCGGGCAGCTCGGCCAGCACCTCGGCGCGTCGGGCCTCGGTCATCCGGTCCCAGGTGCCGATTTCCAGCGGGGTCCTGCCGCAGCCCTGGCAATACTTCCCGGCCACGTCCAGGCGGCAGATGTTGAGGCACGGATTGGCGACGGCGGGGGCAGGATTCATGGCTTCAGCGGTGTTGTGGTTCGGGCAGGCGCGTGGGGCGCCGATGCCCGGCCGGGGCGGGACGCCCCGCGGCCGGGCGATGCGCGTCAGGCGCGCACCGGCAGGTTCTTCTGCCCGGGCTTGCGGTTGGGCGCCATGCCGTGCGCCGCAAGGGTTTCCTCGGCGCTGTCGTACCAGGTGCCGATGCGGTAGATCTCGCGCGCTTCCTTGCCCGAGGCGATCTCGCGGCCCAGTTCCTTGGCCACCCGCACGCATTGCTCGATCTGCTGCACCGAGGTCATGCGGTTGCCGTGCTGGTCGATGATCGTGTCCTCGATGCCGCAGCGCGGGTGCAGGCCCATCGCCATCGCCATCATGTTGAACGGCAGCACGTTCTTCAGCAGCGACTCGGCGGTCAGCGTGCAGCCGTTGGGCGCGCGGTGGATGAAGTTGAAGAAGTTGAACGGGTTGGGACCGTCGAAGCCGCCGCCGATGCCGATCCAGGTCAGGTTCAGCGGGCCCATGTACTTGCCGGCGCGCACCATCCGCTCGAGGGTTTCGAGGGCGTGCATGCCGGTCAGCTGGAAGTGCGGCTGGACGCCAGCGTTGCTCAAGCGGCGCAGGTGCTCTTCCACCCAGCCCGGGCCGGCCGGCACGGTCATTTCGCGATAAGCTTCGACGTAGGCCGGATGGGACAGCGAGGTACCCGCGGTGTATTCCGGGTACAGCAGCTCCATGATGTTCATCTGCGTGGTGTTGATCGCCACGGTGACCTGGTCCGGCTTCGGGTCCAGTTCGGCCAGCATGTGGCGGGTGTCGTCCGACAGCCACTTGGCGGCCTGGCCGTCGTCTTCCGGCGCGAACGAGATCGAGCCGCCGACCTGGATGATCATGTCGGGCACGGCTGCGCGCACGCCGGCGATCAGCTCGTTGAACTTCGACAGGCGCTTGGAACCCTTGCCATCCAGTTCGCGCACGTGCAGGTGCAGCACGGTGGCGCCGGCGTTATAGCAGTCGACGGCCTTCTGCACCTGCTCTTCCATGGTCACGGGGATGTCTTCCGGGAAATCTGCCGGCATCCATTCCGGACCGTACGGCGCCACGGTGATGACCACCTTGTCCATGTTCTCGGGGTGCAGGGAATCGTCGAGGAATTGCATGCTGTTGCTCCTGGGTGTTGTCGGCAGGCGGTCCGGGCAGAACCTGCTGGTTCGCGTTCCGTCGGCCTGTTTTCATCGTCATTCGATGGCCTGAAGTATCGGCGAACGGCATGAAGCAATTTGACGATCCGGGACGATCGCTTGACATTTCGGGACAGTCAGGGAAAACACGATGTGCGCGGCCGGGGCAACGTTGCACAGTGTCGGGGCGATGGCGCAGACGCGCCGTATTTTCGTCTCCCACCCGCGGCATCCGATGCCGGTTTTTCAAGTGAATTGCCTGTCCCCCACCGTCCCGGTTTCCTTCGTCCATGGCTTCCTGCCCGGTGCCGATCCTGCGCTGATCGCGCAGCTGGCGGCGCGTTCCGGCATTGCCACGGAGCTGATGGACGAGCCCGCGGCACGCGTGACGCAGGAGCAGTTCTCGACCTTGTACCGGCTGCTGGCGCACGAGCTCGACGATGAGATGCCCGGCATCTTCAGCCGTCCGCTGCGCAACGGCACGCTCAAGTACCTGTGCCTGAGCTTGCTGGATGCGCCACGGCTCGAAGTCGCGCTGCATCGCTTCGGGCAGTTCTTCCGGCTGCTGCTGGATGAGTTCCGCGTGGAGTCGCGGCGCGAAGGCAGTGCCGCGCATGTGGAACTGGTGGAGGCTGCAGCCGGTCCGGCCGTGGGCCCGATGGCACGCGAGCTGATGCTGAAGCTGGTGCATGGCGTGGCGTCATGGCTGATCCGCCACAAGATCCCGCTGCAGGCGGTGCAGCTGCCGTCAGCGCGCCCCGCGCAGGCGAGTGACCATCTCTACCTGTTTCCCGGCCCGGTGCATTTCGGCTGCGAGCGCGGCGGCATTGCCTTCGACGCGGCATTCCTCGACATGCCGGTGCGGCAACGCAAGTCCGACCTTGAGAAATTCCTGGCACGCGCGCCCGAGGACTGGATCTTTGTCACGTTTGCCGAGCCCATGACCTGTCATCGCGTCAGGCAGTACGTGGCGGATTGCCTGCCGGTAGCGCCGACCATCGAAGCCGTGGCGGCGGCGCTGCACTGCTCGGTGCGCACGCTCTGCCGCCGGCTGTCCGCGGAGGGCACCACCTTCCAGGCGATCAAGGACGGCGTGCGGCGCGACATTGCCATCCAGCGCCTGACGCGCTCCGATGACGCGATCACGGCCATTGCCTTCGACGTGGGTTTCGACAATCCGACTGCCTTCCACCGCGCCTTCCGGCACTGGACCGGCAGCACGCCAAACACGTACCGCCGCACGCCTTAGCGCAGCAACGGTGCTGGCAATGCCGGCCGCGCGACTGACAAATCCTGCCATTCGGTGCGCCCGCGGAAGCGCATTGCGCGCACGCCGTGCCACGGCCCTGCAAAGCGGCAAGCATTGTCAGCAAATGGGCCGGTTTTGGTAGCCGTGTTTGCGCGCCGCGCCACTACGATGCGGCAGTACAAACATGCGTGCGCCGACACGGTCGGCATGCACGGACGCCAAAGCAAGCAAGGAGGCATATGGCAATCGAAGGTTACAGCATGGGCACGCTCGGCGCATTCGTCGGCAAGGAACTCGGCGTTTCGGCGTGGATGGAAGTGGACCAGGCGCGCATCGATGCATTCGCGCAATGCACCGGCGACAGCCAGTGGATCCACGTCGACGTGGAGCGCGCGCGCCGCGAAAGCCCGTTCGGCGGCACCATCGCCCACGGCTACCTGACGCTGTCCCTGCTGGCAGGGAAGCTGGTCGACATGGGCGTGGTGCCGGCGGATGCGCGCGCCGCGGTCAACTATGGCGTGGAGAAGACGCGCTTCCTCGCGCCGGTGAAGGCCGGGGCGCGCGTGCGCAATCGCGTCAGGCTGGTGTCGGCCGACAACAAGGGCGACGGCCGCGTGCTGCTGCGCACGGAAAACACGATGGAGATCGAGGGCGAAGCCAAGCCGGCGATGGTGGCCGAAGCCCTGGCGCTTGTCATGGCGTGAAACGGTAACAGCGGAAGCAAAAGCAGAAGCAGGAAAGAAAGAGACAGGAGAGCAGTATGACAAATGCAGCCACCATGGAGGCGCCCACCGATTTTCTGGCAGGACCCAATCCCTTTGTCGGGATCCGTCCCGAGGATCTCATCACGGCCGCCCAGCAGATCGGCGCGCAGTGCGTGCAGGAGCCGGTACTGGTGCTCGAGCAGCAGGCGCAGCTCACCCATGACCTGGTCAGCGTGCTGGACGGCTCGGCACCGATGCCGTCGGCGCGCGACCGCCGGTTCGGCGACGACGCCTGGCGCGACCATCCGCTGTTCCGCATGTCGCTGCAGGGCTACCAGGCCTGGCGCGACGCGCTCGAGGGCACGGTGCGGCGTTCGGTGATGGATCCGCGCAGCAAGCATCGCGCGCAATACTTCATGTCGCTGCTGACCGACGCGCTGGCACCGACCAACACTCTGGCAGGCAACCCGGCGGCGCTGCGCAAGACCTTCGAGTCGTGCGGCATGAACCTGGTCAGCGGCATGATCAACCTGGCCAGCGATGTGCTGACCAACGGCGGCATGCCCGCACAGGTCGACAAGGATGCGTTCAGCGTCGGCACGAACCTGGCTGCCACGCCTGGCGCGGTGGTGTTCCGCAATGAGGTGCTGGAGCTGATCCAGTACGCCCCGACCACCGCGAAAGTGCATGCGCGGCCCCAGCTGATCGTGCCGCCGCAGGTCAACAAGTTCTACGTGTTCGACCTTGCGCCTGGCAAGAGCATGGTGGAGTACATGCTGGCCCAGGGACTGCAGGTCTTCGTGGTCAGCTGGCGCAACCCCACGGCGGCACAGCGCGACTGGAATCTCGATACCTATGTCGGCGCGCTGGTCGAGGCGATCCATGCGATGCGCGACATCACCGGCAGTGCCGATGTCAACGTGCATGGCGCCTGCTCCGGCGCGATGACGATGGCGGCGCTGCTGGGCTATTGCGCCGCCAGTGGCGAGAAGCTCGTGCACGCCGTCACGCTGATGGTGGCGGTGTTCGGCCTCGATGCCGAGTCGCAGCTCGGGCTGTTCAGCACGCCCGAGGCGGTCACGGCGGCGCGGCACGGCAGCGCGTCGCGCGGCGTGCTCGATGGCGAGGCGCTGGGCCGGGTGTTTGCGTGGCTGCGGCCCAACGACCTGGTGTGGAACTACTGGGTCAACAACTACCTGCTCGGCAATGCGCCGCCCGCGTTCGACGTCCTCTACTGGAACAACGACACCACGCGCCTGCCGGCCGGCCTGCATGGCCAGTTCCTGGACATGCTGACGCTGAACCAGCTCGCCACGCCGGGTGCGCTGCAGGTGCTCGGCCACGCCATTTCGCTGTCCGACGTGGACTGCGACAAGTACGTGCTGGCGGGCATGACCGACCACATCACGCCGTGGAAGGCGGTGTACCGCTCGGCGCAGGCGTTCGGCGGGCGCACCGAGTTCGTGCTGAGTTCCAGCGGCCACGTGCAAAGCCTGGTCAATCCGCCCGGCAATGCCAAGTCGAAGTATTTCCGCAGCGGCACGCCCGATGCGAACCCCGAAGCCTGGCTGGACGGCGCCACCGCCGAGCAGGGCTCGTGGTGGGAGCATTGGACCCAGTGGCTGAAGAAGCGCTCCGGTCCGAAGCGCAACGCGCCCGCGGCCCCCGGCAGCCTGCGTTTCGCCCCCTGCGGCGAAGCGCCGGGCCGCTATGTGACCGAGGCGTAGCGCGCATGGCGAGACGCCGCAACATCGCAACACCGCAACATCGCAGTACCCAACATCGCGATCTGAATTTCCCAACCCAACCTTCAGGAGAAAGCAATATGGAATCGACCAACACCGCAGGCACATCGGCCGCGCAAGCCCCGCACAAGAAGCTGCTCGACTTCGTGCGCAACAACCGCCTGGACCCGGCCGCGGTCCTGGAATCGCGCCGCAAGGACATCGAGGCGCTCGCCAGCGTCAACGTCATGCTGCTCGGAGGCCTGCAATCGCTGGTGCGCCAGCAGGCAGAGTTCCTGTGCGATGCCGCCGCCGATCTGCAGGCGCTGTCGCGCGGCGGCCAGGCCGTCGATGGCAAGGCGCCCGTGAAGCTGGCGGAAGCCCTGCCGCGCTCGCTGCAGAAGGCCGTTGCCGGCGTGCGCGGCCTGACCGACACGCTGTACAAGGCGCAGGCGGACAGCATTTCCGTGGTCGGACGCCGCCTTGCCGAGAACGTCGAGGAGGTGAAGGGGATTCTGCGCCCGAAGCAATAAATTGCGGCGGGCATGGCCGCGCGCCGGCCATGCCCGTGCGCAAACTCTCCAGGACAAGCTGATGACAACAACAGACACCGGCACGCATGCCGGCCAAAAGCTGCAGGTGCTGACCGTGGACCTGGACGGCCAGGTCGTGCGTGCCGGCATCCGGCCCGGCAGCGATGCCGGACCGCCGCTGCTGATATTCAACGGCATCGGCGCCAATCTCGAACTGCTCGCCCCCTTTGTCGATGCCCTGCCGGGCATCGAAGTCATTCTATTCGACGTTCCCGGCGCCGGCGGCTCGCCCGCGCCGATGGTGCCGTACCGTTTTTCCAGTCTTTGCGTGCTCGCCGACCGCCTGCTGTCGTATCTCGGCTATACGGGCCAGGTCGATGCGCTGGGGGTGTCGTGGGGCGGGGCGCTGGCGCAGGAGTTCGCCCGTCTTTATTCGTCGCGGTGCCGGCGCCTGGTGCTGGCGGCCACGTCGCCCGGCGTGATCATGGTGCCGGGCCGCCTGTCGGTGCTTGCCAGGATGATCGGCGTGCGCCGCTATACCGACCCGCAATACCTGCGCCGCGTCGGCGCCGACCTCTACGGCGGCGCTTTTCGACGTGATCCTTCCCTGCTCGACGAACACGGCCAGCACATGCAGCCGCCGGCCGGGCGCGGCTATCTTTACCAGCTGCTCGCGGCATGGGGCTGGAGCAGCCTGCCGTGGCTGGGCTCGCTGCGCCAGCCCACGCTGGTCATGCACGGCACCGACGATCCGATCGTTCCCGCGGTCAATGCCAGGATCCTGGCCGCCCGCATCCCTGGCTCGACGCTGCAGATGGTCGATGATGGCCACCTCTTCCTGGTGACCGGGCCGGAGCATGCGGCCGGCATCGTCCACGGCTTCCTGCGCCGATAGCGGCGGCGTGCGCCTGGCGCACGCCGCATTTCCACCGTCCCAAAAAAAATCGGCCGTCCCGGAAAGACCGGGCGGCCGCAAAGAGCATCGCTTGCGGGATCGATGCCGCGAGACGCGTTGTCAGAACTTGTGGCGGATGCCCACTGCCGCGCCGAACATGTTGCTCTGCCCGTTGGCCAGCGCGTAGCTGTTGCCCAGCGACAGGCTGTTGGCGTAGACCGTAGCCAGCGATTCCATCATCAGGCCGGCATTCTTGGCGTAGGCCGTGGTCAGGTACACGTCGGTGCGCTTGGAGAACGCGTAGTTGGCGATGAAGGCGACCTGCCACGGGTTGGGGACATGGGTATCGCCATACAGGGTCTTGACGTTGTCGTAGGCGTATTCGAGCGTCAGGCCGATGGCCGGGGTGACCTGGTAGGTGCCGCCGATCCAGTAGAAATCGTCGCGCTGGATCACCACGTCCGCGGCGTTCTTGTTCTGGCCCCAGCGATAGCCGCCCATGATCTTTGCCGGGCCATACGAATAGCTCGCGCCGACCACGGCCTTCTTGACCTCGCCGTTGCTGGTGCCGATGGTCGGGTTCCACTGGTCGTAGCCGACGGTCACGCCGAACGGGCCGCCCTGGTAGGCCACCGCGGCGCCCCACGCGGTGTCGCGCCGGAACTGCCCGGGCACTTCGCCGTTGCCGCCGATCGGCGTGGCAATGCCCACGGTCGCCGGCAGGGCCAGGCCGGTGCCGAAGGACCAGTGCGCCAGCGCGGTGACCGGGCCGAACTGCCCGGTGTACTTGACGGTGTTGTCGGCGCGGAAGTTCGGGCCGGACTGCAGCACCACCGGCTCGTACTGGGTGGCGTAGGCCGCCGGCGAGAAGTTCGCCAGCGCCTCGAACATCGAGGTGTACTGGCGGCCCAGGCTGATCTGGCCGATGCCTGCCTTCTGCAGGCCGACGAAGGCCTGGCGGCCGAACAGGCGGTTGCTTTGCTGCATCGTGCCGGTATCGAGGTTAAAGCCGCTTTCCAGCACGAACAGCCCTTTCAGGCCGCCGCCGAGATCCTCGGTGCCGCGCATGCCCCAGCGCGAGCCGGAGATGCCACCCGAGTTCATGCGGTACACGTCGTTTGCCGGGCCGCGGTTGAACTGGTTGCTCGCCACCGGCACCGCGCCAACATGGTTGGCGTATTCGACGTTGATGTCCACCACGCCATACAGCGTGACGGTCGATGACTGCGCGAGGGCGCTGCCCGAGCAGGCAAGCGCTGCGGCTGCAGCCAGGGTCCTGATCTTCATGGATTGTTTCTCCACTTGTTTCCTTTGGTTTTTGGGATGCGGATATTTCCGTCTCGTTTGGTATTGCCGGGTACTACAAATCAATGCGCTGGATCAGCCGGCGCGCAGCAACTCATCGATCAACGCGGTCGCGCGCGGCCATGGGCCGTAGCCCGCGGCGGGATTGAGGTGGCCGACTTCGCCCAGGTCGACCAGCTTGCTGCCCCAGTCGCTGGCCATTTCGGCGGCGCGCGGGTAGGTCGCCAGCGGATCGTTGCGGCTAGCGGCGAGGATGGTCGGGAAGGGCAGCGGGCTCCTGGGAACGGGCAGCCAGCCGTGCTGCGCCAGCGTGGCGGTGTCAGGGTAGCCGGCCGGCATGGGGGTTTCCAGGTCGGCGGGCGTGGCCAGCAGTGCGCCGCGGATCTTGCGGCGGTTTTCTGCAGCCGCATGCGTGTCCGCATGCGCAGCCCAGTGCACGGTGATCATGACGCCGGCGCTGTGCGCGACCAGCACGACCGGACCGTCGATCTCGGCCAGTGCGGCGTCCAGCGCGGCAACGCGGGCATCGCGGCTGAGCTTGTCGTGCTCGAGCGGCGGCACCGAGCGCGCGTTGGGCAGCTGTGCCTGGAGCAGGGTCTGCCAGTGCTCGGCAACGTGGTCGCGCAGGCCGGGGACCAGCAGCACGGTGGTGTCAGGGGTAAGGCTCATGGTTCCAGATCAGTGAGAAGTTGCGGGAGCGGCGGCTTCGTTCCGGCGCTCCAGGCGGCGCAGGTCGGCTGCGTAGTAGCGGCGGCCGGCAAGGAAGGCGGCGGCGGCGACCAGCGACGCCAGCGGCACCCACTGCAATGCGCCTTGCAGGCCGATGTGGTCGGCGAGCAGGCCGGTGACGAAGGGCCCGGGCGCCAGGCCCAGCAGGTTGTTGGCCAGCGTGAGCGTGGCAAAGGCGGTGGCATGGATGGCCGGGCGCGTCAGGTTGGCGACCGCGGCGCTGGCGGGGCCGGCGGTGCCGCCGACAAACAGCATGCCCGCACCGATCAGCGCCAGTTGCAGGCTGCCCGCGGGGAGCCGGAACGCCGTCAGCAGCAGGCCGCAGCAGATCAGGCTGTAGGTCACCGCGACCGCCCACTTGCGGCAAGGCGCCTGGCGGGCGATCCAGTCGGTCATCGCCCCGCACAGCACCATGCCGACGCCGCCGGCCAGCACGAAGCCCGCCGCGACCACGCCGGCGCGATCGGTGGCCATGCCGTAGTAGCGCGCCAGGTAGCTCGGCATCCAGGTGATCAGGGCGCCCATCACCAGCAGTTGCATGGCGCTGCCGACATAGGCGCAGAGGATCGAGCGCGCCGAGAACAGCGCGGCGAGCAGCGGGCGCATGGCCAGGGCAGGCTCGCGCGATGCGGTCTCGGCGTCCTCGCCCAGCGCCTTGCGCCGGGCCTGCAGCCGCGGTTCGGTCACGACCAGGCGGAACACCGCCACCAGCACCAGCCCGAACAGCGCCATGCCGGCAAAGGCCCAGCGCCAGCCGAAATGGGCCGACAACGCACCGCCCAGCGCCATGCCCAGCACGGAGCCGAACGCGCCGCCGGCGATAAAGGCCGAACTCAGGCTCGCCCGCAGGTGGCGCGGAAACACCGACAGCACCACGGCAATGCCGACGCTGCCGTAGGCCGCCTCGCCGATGCCCACGCACAGGCGCGCGATGAACATCTCGCCGAAGTTGTTCGCCAGCGCGCAGCCCAGCGTGGCCAGGCTCCACAGCGCCGCCATCAGCACCAGGCTCCTGACCCGGCCCCAGCGGTCCGCCAGGATCGACAGCGGGAACGTCAGCAAGCCGACCATCAGCGCCACGATGCCGCCCAGCGCACCGAGCTCGGTGTCACTCAGCGACCACTCGGCCTTCAGCAGGGGGAATACCGCGTTCAGTACCTGGCGGGACATGTAGTCCGACAGCAGCAGGCCAAAGCTCAGGGCAAAGACGATCCAGCCGTAGAGGCCGGATTGCGATGCCTTGCCCGAGGGCGTTGCAATTGCGCGATGGGTGTTAGTGGGTTGCCCGATCATGAAAGCTCTTCCAGTAGTGGCCACGGCTACGCCAGCAGGGGAGGCAATGCTCTTGCAGGCGGCGGGCGCAGGTCGGTTGCGACCCGCGAAGTATCTAAGATTGGCTGTCTCCGGTTTGGCTTTCCGGGACAACGTTTTTGCATTCAGGGACAGTGCGGGAAAACGAGGAGGGCGGGCGAGCGGGGCGCGAGCCGTGGCACCGCCCGCGTCTGGCGCCGCCGGCAAGTAACCCACCCGCGGCATGGCAAGACTGTGCCGCCAACGCCTATATTCGATGCGTATCGGACAATTAAGGCTGCCATGGAATCCGGGAAACTGACGCCCTTCGCAGGACGAGACGATGGCAAGGCCGCCGGGTGGCTGCGCTGGCTGCCAGGCGTCCGGATGCTGAAGTCCTACCGGCCGGACTGGTTGCCGCGGGACCTGGCGGCGGGGCTGGTGCTGACCACCATGCTGATGCCGGTCGGCATCGCCTACGCCGAGGCCTCCGGCGTGCCCGGCGTCTACGGGCTCTACGCCACCATGGTCCCGCTGCTGGTCTACGCCTTGTTCGGGCCGAGCCGGATCCTGGTGCTGGGCCCGGACTCGGCATTGGCCGCGCCGATCCTGGCCGTGGTGCTGCAGGTTGCCGGCGGCGATCCGGCGCGCGCCGTGCTGGTGGCCAGCATGATGGCCGTGGTCTCGGGCGTGGTCTGCATAGTGATGGGGCTGCTGCGCCTCGGCTTCGTCGCCGAACTATTGTCCAAGCCGATCCGCTACGGGTATATGAACGGCATCGCCCTGACCGTGCTGGTGAGCCAGCTGCCCAAGCTGTTCGCCATCCCGGTCGAGGATGCCGGGCCGCTGCGGGAGATGGTTGCGCTGGGCAGCGCCATCGTGGCCGGGCAGACCAACTGGTACAGCTTTGCCGTCGGCGCCGGCAGCCTGGCCCTGATCCTGGCCCTGAAGCGCTTCGAGCGCGTGCCGGGCATCCTGATCGCGGTGGTCCTCGCCACGCTCGCGGTGAGCATGTTCGGCCTGGACCAGCATGGGGTGAAAGTGCTGGGCAAGACGCCGCAGGGGCTGCCCGCCTTTGTCGTGCCGTGGCTGGACGGCGCCGACCTGATGAAGATCGTGCTGGGGGGATGCGCGGTGGCGCTGATCGCCTTCGCGGACACCAGCGTGCTGTCGCGCACCTATGCCGCGCGCACCAATACCCGCGTGGACCCCAACCAGGAAATGGTGGGGCTGGGTGCCGCCAACCTGGCGGCGGGACTGTTCCAGGGCTTTCCGATCAGCAGCAGCGCCTCGCGCACGCCAGTGGCCGAAGCCGCCGGCTCCAAGACCCAGGTCACCGGCGTGGTGGGCGCGCTGGCCGTGGCCGTGCTGCTGATGTTCGCGCCCAACCTGCTGCAGTACCTGCCGAGCAGCGCGCTGGCCGCGGTGGTGATCGCCGCGGCCATCGGCCTGTTCGAGTTCGCCGACCTGAGGCGCATCTACCGCATCCAGCAATGGGAGTTCTGGCTGTCCATGGTGTGCTTCGCCGCGGTGGCCGTGTTCGGCACCATCCAGGGCATTTTCCTGGCCGTGGTGATCGCCGTGATCGAATTCCTCTGGGACGGCTGGCGGCCGCACTATGCCGTGCTGGGGAAGGTGGAGGGGCTGCGCGGGTACCACGATACCGAGCGCTACCCTGAGGCCAGGCGGATCGACGGACTGGTGCTGTTCCGCTGGGACGCGCCGCTGTTCTTTGCCAACGCCGAGCTGTTCCAGGAACGCCTGATGGAAGCGATCGACGCCTCGCCGACGCCGGTGCGCCGCGTGGTGGTCGCCGCCGAACCGGTGACCAGCGTCGACGTCACGTCGGCCGACATGCTGCGCGATCTGAGCGCCTGTTTGCGCGAGCGCGGCATCGACCTGCATTTCGCCGAGATGAAGGACCCGGTGCGCGACAAGCTCAAGCGCTTCGAGCTGATGGAAGCGTTCGGCGACAAGTTCCACCCTACCGTGGGCAGCGCGGTCGATGATTACCTTGGCAAGGAAGACTGATGCCGTACGCGGCCGGCGCCAGCGCCTGCAGCTCACGCCACGCTTGCCAGGGCACCACGTCGAAGGAGCCTTACATGAACCGCCGATTCCGGGTCTTGCCCGCGCTGGCATGCGCCGGCGCGTGCCTTGCCGCGCTGGCGCCGGCAGGGACGGCCTTTGCCTACTTTGATCACTATCTCTCCGGCACCGTTGTCGGCACGCTGACGCAGAAGCAGTTCGACGTGCTGAACGACGTCTTCCGCAGGACGCTGGACCAGGGGGCCGACGGTGCGCGCGTGCCGTTCACGCTGCCGCCGGACACCCGCGAGCGCAAGGTCGAAGGCGCATTCACGCCGCTGCGTTCCCGGCAGGACCATGGCGACCGGTGCCGGCAGCTGCACAGCGAGTTCCGCCGTGCCGGCGTGTCCGAGAGCTGGACCGGCTGGTATTGCAAGGAGAAGAACGGCGACTGGAAGTCGCGCAAGCTGCGCGACTAGGCCGCCGGCTGCCTCGTACTCCTCGTACTAATACCGCGACTCCACATGCCGGTAGGGGTAGTGGGGCTCCTGGTATCCGTGCGCCTTCTGCCGGGCCGGCAGCTTGACCGGCTTGCGCTCGATCTCCTGGTACGGGATCCGGTCCAGCATGTGCCGGATGATGTTCAGCCGCGCCCGCCGCTTGTCATTGGAATCGGCGACGTACCACGGCGCGAAGTCGCTGTCGGACGCCTCGAACATGGCGTCGCGCGCGCGCGAATAGTCGTACCAGCGGCTGTACGAGCGCAGGTCCATGTCGGTGAGCTTCCAGGTCTTGCGGTCGTCGTGGATGCGTCCTTTCAGGCGGCGCGTCTGCTCTTCCGGGCTGACTTCCAGCCAGTACTTGATCAGGATAATGCCGGAATTGACGATGGCCCGCTCCACCAGCGGGACGGCGCGCAGGAACTCCTCGGCCTGGGTCTCGGTGCAGAATCCCATCACACGCTCGACGCCGGCACGGTTGTACCAGCTGCGGTCGAAGATCACGATCTCGCCTGCCGCGGGCAGATATGGCAGATAGCGTTGCATGTACATCTGGCTCTTTTCGCGATCGGTCGGGGCCGGCAACGCGACCACGCGGAACACGCGCGGGCTGACGCGTTCGGTGAGCGCCTTGATGGTGCCGCCCTTGCCGGCGCCGTCGCGGCCTTCGAAGACCACGCAGACCTTGGTGCCGCTCGCCTGCACCCAGCGCTGCAGCTTGACCAGTTCGCCGTGCAGGTGGCGAAGCTCCTTCTGGTAGTCCTTCTCGGACATGCGTTCCTGCAGCGGCTCCCGCCCTTCGTCCTGCCGGTCCTCGGCGTCATCGCGCGGGCGTGGCGGCTCGGTCTCGGCCGCGGCCTGCTCCCTGTCCTTGTCGTGGCGCTTGTCTTTATGCTTGGCCATGGTTCTCCTCCATAGGTCCATAGGGTTCGAGCATCGGGAGAGGTGGCAAGGCATACGGCGGCCCGGCCTGTGTCATGCGGCACCTCATCACAATAGCAAAACCGCGGGCATTGGCCGCGTTGTCCGGACCGGCGGGCGGCAAAAGTTTTTCCTATTTCACTTTCGCAAAGTTTTCATCTCTGGAGGCGGCGCCGGCACCTATAGTTTGTCAGGGCAATACATCGTGATCGCTAATTACCTTTTCCAGGCCTGGCGCGGACACGGAGCGGACGGCAGGCCGGAAGTTGAGCCCCGTAACGGCGCTCGGCGACGGGGCAAGGGAGACGGCCATGGAGGGGCGGGAAATGCGTCTTTGGCGCCGTGTCGGCGCCTGCCTGTGCGCGGGCCTGGCATGGCTGGCGCTGAGTGCCCATGCGCAGAATGCGCCAGCCCAGCCGGCACCGTTCAAGCCGGAAGAACTCGAGGCCCTGGTTGCACCCATCGCCCTCTATCCCGATGCGGTGCTGTCGCAGGTGCTGATGGCCTCCACCTATCCGCTCGAGATCGTGCAGGCGGCACGCTGGGTCAAGGCCAATCCCAAGGTGAAGGGTGACGCCGCGCTGAAAGCGGTCGAGAGCCAGAGCTGGGATGTCAGCGTCAAGTCGCTGGTGGCGTTCCCGCAGGTGCTGGAGCCCATGAGCGACAAGCTCGACTGGACGCAGAAGCTGGGCGACGCTTTCATCGGCCAGGAGAAGGAAGTGCTCGACGCCGTGCAGCGGTTGCGGGCGCGCGCGCAGCAATCGGGCAATCTCAAGTCGAACGAGCAGCAGAACGTCATTGTAGAGCCTGCGCCGGCGCCGTCGGCACAGGCAGCGCAGTCGGCAGCGCCGGCGCAAACCATCGTGCGGATCGAGCCGGCGAACCCGGAAGTCATCTATGTGCCGGCCTACAACCCGACGGTGGTGTATGGCGCCTGGAGCTATCCCTCCTACCCGCCGTATTACTGGCCCCCTTATCCCGCCTACTATCCCGGCGCCGCGCTGATGACCGGCTTTGCCTGGGGCGTTGGCCTGGCCGCTGCGGGCGCGATTTTCGGCAACTGCAACTGGGGCGGGGGCGACGTCAACATCAACGTCAACAAGGCTGCCAATATCGATCGCAATTTCGACCGCACCAAGGTGCAGGGCGGAGGGAAATGGCAGCACGACGCCTCGCACCGCAAAGGGGTGGCGTACCGGGATAACGCGACGAGCGAAAGGTTTGGCGGGCGTGATGCGGCTGCCGCCAACCGCCGCAACGAGTTCCGCGGCCGCGAAGGCGCGGGTGGCGTGTCCGACCGCATGGCGGGCGGGGATCGCGGTGGGCGCGGCGGCGTTGGTGACCGCGGCGGCGTTGGCGACCGCGGCGGCGTTGGCGACCGCGGCGGTGTTGGCGACCGTGGCGGTGTTGGCGATCGCGGCAGCGTCGCGGACAGAGGTGGCAGTCGTGGCGGTGCGGGCGATCGCGCCGGCGTGTCCGACCGGGCAGGGGTGTCCGATCGCGCCGGGGCGTCCGACCGGGCTCGCGCTTCGGACCGGTCCGCTGGCGGTGGTCGCGACAACGCATTCCAGGGCGTAGGCGGCGGAGGCGCGGCCGCGCAGCGTGACTTCGACCGCGGCCGCGCCAGCACGCAGTCAGCCTCGTTCCGCGACGGTGGCGGTCAGCGTGGCGGCGGTGGCGGCTTCAGCGGCGGCGGCGGCCGTGGCGGCGGGGGCTTCGGCGGTGGCCGCGGTGGTGGTGGCGGTGGCCGTGGTGGCGGACGGCGTTGAGCGGGGGACAGCGATATGCAGCGCACGCAACGATTGGGCCTGGCCTGGCCCTGCCGCAAGGCGTTGTCCCTTGGAGGGCTGCTGCTCGCCCTGGCGGCGGCGCCGGCCTACGCGCAGAAGAGTTTCGCCACGCCCGAGGCGGCAATGAACGCATTCGGCGAAGCGGTTGCCACCAGCGACGACGCCGCCATGAAGTCGCTGCTCGGCGCCCGCTATACCGACCTGATCCCGCCGGTCGGCGCCGAGATCCGCTACAGGTTCCTTGAGGCATGGCACCAGTCGCACGCGATTCGCCCCGACGGGCCAGACCGCGCCCGCATTGCCGCGGGCAATGACGGCTGGACCATGCCGGTGCCGCTGGTGAAGACTGCCAAGGGCTGGCATTTCGACACGCGCGCCGGCGTCGATGAGATGCGCCTGCGCCGCATCGGCCGCAACGAACTGTCGGTGATGCAGACCTTGCTCGCCGTGTGCGACGCGCAGAACGAATATGCGCAGCTGATGCGCCAGGACCGCGGCGTGACAGCGTACGCCTCGAAGCTGGTCAGCTCGCCCGGCAAGCACGATGGCCTGTACTGGCCAACGCGCCCCGGCGAACCGGAAAGCCCGCTGGGCCCCGCCTTTCTCAGCGCGGAGCATCGCAGCGCGCCGGGCGCGGGCTACCATGGCTACCGCTACCGGCTGCTGACGTCGCAGGGCTCGCACGCGCCGGGCGGCAAGTATGACTATGTCGTCGATGGCAAGCTCTTTGGCGGGTTTGCGGTGATCGCCTGGCCGCTGCGGTACGGGGATACCGGCGTCAAGAGCTTCATGGTGAGCCACGACGGCCGCGTCTACGAGCGCGACCTGGGTCCGGACAGTGCGGCAAGGGCCGCTGCGATCCGGTCCTTCGACCCCGGCCCGGGGTGGACCGAGGTCAAGCCATGACGCCCCGGGCGGCGGAATGTCCGTCGCCCTTGTACCAACAGCGGAGGTGATCCATGTCCGTTCTCATGCTCAGCAACATCGATGCCGGCGTCACCGACGAAGAAATCGGCGCCTTCCTGGTGAAGTACGGCTTCCCGGAATACAACAGCATCGAACATATGGAAGGCGACGGCACCCGGCCCGCGGTCAGGCTGACCTTCGACACGCTCGACGACGAGACCCTGGACAAGCTCAAGGGCCGCATCCACCAGATGTTCTGGCACGGCCACAAGGTCAGCGCACTGGTCATGCGGGATCGCTTCAGCTGAAGCGGGCGTCACTTCGCGGCCATCGGCCCGTGCGGCCGCCCGTACTGCTAATCCGCCCGGTTGAGCTTGCGATACTGGTTGAAGTGCCGCACCGCCTTCTCGAAGTGCCCCAGTTCATGATGCAGCCGCGCGGCGTTGTAATGTGCATCCGCATCGCCGGGCGCAAGCGCAATGCAGCGATCGTAGGCCGCCAGCGCCGACTGCGGCGCACCAATATCTTCCAGCGCGACGCCCAGGTTGAAATGCAGCTGCGGCGCGTCCGGCAGCCAGCCCAGTGCGCCTTCATAGAGCGCGATCGCGTCGTCGAAGCGCTGCTGGTCCGACAGCAGGCAGCCCAGGTTCAGGTAGGCGTCCAGCATGCCGGGCGCCAGCGACAGCGCGCGCCAGTAGCCGGCTTCCGCGGCGACGGCATCGACGGGCTCGAGCGCCTGCGCGCGCGCAAAGGCTTGGCCGGCCGCTGTTTCGCCGGCGGCGGCACGCGCCAGTTCCACCACGCGCACATCGTCCGGCGCCGGCTCGAATTCCATCAGCCGCTGCCCGCTCTCCACCAGCCACGCGCCATGCCGGTCGCGCACCGAGACCTTGCCGCTGCTGGCGGACATGCGCACGCCTGACAGGTGCCGGTCCGGCGCCAGCCGTTCGAGCCGCTGCAGCGCCCGCAGGATCTGCGCCGGTGCCACGCGTGCCTGGTGCAGCGAGGCCGCGGTGCGGATCAGCACCACGTCCTGGAACGAGAACACATGCTCGCCGCGCGGACCGCGCGCGGGCGTGACCAGCCCGGCGCTGACCAGGCTGCCGATCAGCCGGCGCGATACGCCCAGGCGCGCCTCCAGCGCCCGCGTGGTCAGGCCTTCGCCGCGGTTCACGCCGATTTCTTCGCGGTGCGCCGGATCGGCGTGGGCGCTGCCGGCGTTGCGGCGCGCTTGCCGGGACGGCGGGCGGACGCCGTTTCCGCGGCGGCCTTGCCCTTGGCCGCAGGCGCTCCCTTCTTCGACAGGCTGGCGCGCAGTGCATCCATCAGGTCGATGACCTCGCCGCCGGCGGCAACCTCGGCCGGCTCCGGCGACACGATCTGCTTGCCGGCGATCTTGGCGTCGATGGCGGCGAGAACCCTGGCCTTCTCTTCGTCCTTGTACTGGGCCGGGTCGTACTGGTCTTCCGATGCCTGCTCGATCAGCTGGACCGCGAGTTTCAGCTCGGCATCCGAGACCGCCACCTCATCGATATGCAGTTCCGCGATATTGCGCACTTCATCGGCGAACAGCAGCTGCTGGAACACCAGCCCGCCTTCGACCGGCCGGATCTGCACGATATGCGACTTGCCCTTGGCGGCCCACTTGGCGATGGCGCAGCGCCCGGTCCTGGCCATGGCTTCGCGCAGCAGGCTGTAAGGCTTGCCGCCGCGCTTGTCCGGCGCGATGAAATAGGCCTTGTCGTAGTACAGCGGATCGACGCTTCGCTCGGGAATGAACGCGACGATATCGACCATGTGGCTGGCGCTTTCTTCCAGCGCCTTGAGCTCGTCGGGAGAGAAGGTCACGAAGCGGCCCTTCTCGAATTCATAGCCCTTGACCATGTCGGCCCGCTCGACCACCTCCTGCGTCTGCTCGGAGATGTACTGCTGCTTCAGGCGCGAGCCTTCCTTGCTCAGCAGGTTGAAGCGCACCGCCGAGCTGGTTTCGGTGGCCGTGTAGAGCTTGACGGGGATCGATACTAGGCCGAAGGAGAGGGACAGCGAGGCGAGGGATCGGGCAGGCATGGAAGTCTCCGCAATGCAGTACGGCTGGAATCAGCTTAAGCGCTCGATGGCGGCGGTCAAAGTCTGGCGGCTGTCCCAATAGGACTGCCACGGGTCGGCGACCTGGAAGCTGAGGTACTCGCGGGCATCGCGGATGGTCCACTGTGCGCCACTTTTCAGCTTGCCAAGTTGCTCCCACGACACCGGCATCGAGACCCCGAGCCCCGGCCTGGCCCGCGCCGAGAACGCCGCCGCGGTGGTCTGGGAAAAGCCGTTGCGCAGGTAATCGACAAAAATCCGCCCCTTGCGGTTGGCCGCGCCGGAGCGGGCGGTGAAGCGGCGGGGCAGGGTGGCGGCCAGGTGCTTCACCGCCGCCCGTGAGAATGCCTTGACTTCATCGTACGAGCGGCGCGGCGCCAGCGGCACCACCACATGCAGTCCCTTGCCGCCGCTGGTCTTCAGCCATGCCTGCAGGCCGAGCTCATCGAGCAGCGTGCGCACCAGCATGGCTGCTTCGAGCATCGATTCCCATGGCACGCCTTCGCCGGGATCGAGATCGAAGATGACCCGGTCGGGATGGTCGATATCGCGTGTGGTGGAGTTCCAGGTATGGAACTCCACCACATTCATCTGCGCCGCGGCGACGATGGCTTCGGCCGAGTCGGCCGTCAGCAGCGCGCCGTGGCCGGGCCAGAGCGACGCGGGGCGCTCGGTCAGTCCCGGCATTGCCGTTTCCGCATACTTCTGGAAAAACGTCGGCCCGTCGATGCCTTCCGGCGCGCGCACCAGCGACAAGGGGCGCTCGGCGAGGTGCGGCAGCATCAGGCTGGCGACGCTCTCGTAATAGCGCACCAGTTCGACCTTGGTGAAGCCCCCGGCCTTGTCGATGACGCGCTCGGGGTTGGTGACCTTGATGGCGGCCATGCCATGCGGCGTCACGGCGGTCTGGACCGCTTCGCGCCGGACCGACCCGGCGGGGCGGTCGGTGCGCAGGCCCTTGAAGCAGGCATGGCGGACCTGGCCCTCCGGCGTCCAGTCGGAAAACTCGACCTCCGCCACCAGCGTTGGCTTGACCCATCGCGACACGGCGGGACGGCCACGGCCCCAGCGGCGGCTGCCACGCGCTTCGTTGGCGAACGGGCTGTCGTCGACCTGCAATGCCGCCAGCCGCTTGTGCAGCTTCGCGGCCATCTCGCTGTCCCATCCGGTGCCGACGCCGCCCACGTAGAGCAGTTCGCCCTTGTTGCCCTCGTCATAGACACCCAGGTGCAGCCTGCCGATTTCAGTCTTCGACCCTTCGCGGTCCGCGAACCCGCCGATGACGAACTCCTGGCGCAGCTTGCACTTGATCTTCAGCCAGGTCTGCGTACGAGCGGAAACGTAGGCGGCATCCGCGCGCTTGAACATCAGGCCTTCCAGGCCGAGCTTGCACGCCGCCTGGAACATCTGCGCGGCAGGCGCATCGAAGGCCTCGCTGAAGCGGACCCGCTCCGTGCCCGTGGCGACCAGCGTGGCCAGCTTTTCGCGGCGCTGCGCCAGCGGCAGGCCGCGCAGGTCGCGGCCTTCCCAGTAAGGCAGGTCGAAGGCAAAGAAGACAATGGCGTCGTGCCGCTGCCCGTCGATGGCGTTCTGCAGCGCATTGAAGTCCGGCATGCCGTCGCGCAGCACGACGATCTCGCCATCGAGCCAGCCTTGCGAGATATCGAGCTTCTCGATCTCGGCGGCCAGCGAGCCGAGCTTGCGGGTCCAGTCATGGCCGTTGCGGGTGAAGAGCGTCACCCGCGCATCGTCGATCCGCGCCAGGATGCGGTAGCCGTCGAACTTGGTTTCGATGATCCAGCCGGTGCCGCCCGGCAGCGTGGGCGAAGGCGTTGCCAGCTGCGGCGCCAGCTTCGCCGGCAGCGGCGCGCGCGGCGCGTGCCTGACCGCCTCGGCCGCGTCGTCAACCAGGCCTTGCCCGGATTCGTTCAATGCGCCCAGTGGCCTGGCGATGACGCTGTCCGGCAGCGCGGCCAGCACATCGAACTCCGACAACGGCCGCGCCCACGCGTCGCGCTTCTTGAAGAGGATCCACTGATCCGACTGGTCGCCCGGCCTGGCGATGCGGACCAGTTCCCAGCGGCCGGCCAGCTTCTCGCCGGACAGGTCGAACACCAGCTTGCCGGCTGCCATGCCCTCACGCGCGTCGCCGACCGGCGCCCACGTGCCGCGGTCCCAGACAATGACCGAGCCGGCGCCGTACTGTTTCGGTGGAATCTCGCCTTCAAAATCCGCATAGTCGAGCGGATGGTCCTCGACATGGATGGCAATGCGCTTTTCGGCAGGGTCGTAGCTGGGTCCCTTGGGCACGGCCCAGCTCAGCAGCACGCCGTCCAGTTCCAGCCGGAAATCGTAGTGCAGGCGGCGGGCCCAGTGCTTCTGCACCACAAAATGCAACGGCTGGCGCAACGGCTGCGCCTTCCCCCTGCGCCGTGTGCCGGCGGGCTCGGGGGTAATGTGGAAATTCCGCTTTTCCTGGTAATCCTGAAGGCTGGCCGGCCGCTCCGCAGCGCGGCGCCTGGCCGTTGTCGCCCTTGGGTTCGTTGCCATAAGACTTCCGCGCCTCAGCCGCGCCACGAGAGCGCCCGCGATTCCAGTCTAGGGGGCGCGCCGGATACGGTGTATCGGGCGGTGTCTTACGTTGGAGGGAAGTGCGTCATCGGGCATTTCGAGGGGGCGCTCCCATCCACGGCCCGCATCGGCCGCCGACCCGGAGCCTGACACACGACCTGTTATGGGATAATCCCCGGTTTGCCCAGGGCGCAGCTCAAGAGGTTGTCCGCACGGGCGCGCGCAGGGCCGTTCATCCCGTGGCCCGCAACCTTTCTGGCGACATTCCTTAGCAAAACAATGCCCACATACCGTTCCAAAACCTCCACCGCCGGCCGCAACATGGCGGGGGCCCGCTCGCTGTGGCGTGCCACCGGCATGAAAGACGACGATTTCAACAAGCCCATCGTCGCGGTGGTCAATTCGTTCACCCAGTTCGTGCCCGGGCACGTGCACCTGAAGGACCTGGGCCAGCTG
Organism: Cupriavidus sp. IK-TO18; assembly: GCF_015549295.1. Classification (NCBI taxonomy): domain Bacteria; kingdom Pseudomonadati; phylum Pseudomonadota; class Betaproteobacteria; order Burkholderiales; family Burkholderiaceae; genus Cupriavidus; species Cupriavidus sp. IK-TO18. The sequence goes on along the minus strand of NZ_JADGMP010000039.1, from coordinate 38,766 downwards.
GTCGCGCGCGAGATCGAGGCAGCCGGCGGCGTGGCCAAGGAATTCAACACCATCGCGGTCGATGACGGCATCGCCATGGGCCACGACGGCATGCTGTACTCGCTGCCCAGCCGCGACATCATTGCCGACTCGGTCGAGTACATGGTCAACGCGCACTGCGCCGATGCCATGGTGTGCATCTCCAACTGCGACAAGATCACCCCGGGCATGCTGATGGCCGCGATGCGCCTCAACATCCCGGTGATCTTCGTCTCCGGCGGCCCGATGGAAGCCGGCAAGACGCGCCTGGCCAATCCCGTCACCAAGGCCGTCGAGTTCAAGAAGCTCGACCTGGTCGACGCCATGGTGATCGCCGCCGACAGCGCCTATTCCGACGCCGACGTGGCCGAGGTGGAGCGCTCGGCGTGCCCGACCTGCGGTTCGTGCTCGGGCATGTTCACGGCCAACTCCATGAACTGCCTGACCGAGGCGCTGGGCCTCTCGCTGCCGGGCAACGGCACCGTGGTGGCAACCCACGCCGACCGCGAGCAACTGTTCAAGCGCGCCGGCAGCCGCATCGTGGAGCTGGCACGCCGGTACTACGAGCAGGAAGACGCGCGCGTGCTGCCGCGCTCGGTGGGCTTCAAGGCGTTCGAGAACGCCATGACGCTGGATATCGCCATGGGCGGCTCGACCAACACCATCCTGCACCTGCTGGCGATCGCGCAGGAAGCGGGCATCGACTTCACCATGGACGACATCGACCGCCTCTCGCGCGTCGTGCCGCAGCTGTGCAAGGTCGCGCCCAACACCAACAAGTACCACATCGAAGACGTGCACCGCGCCGGCGGCATCATGGCGATCCTGGGCGAGCTGGAACGCGCCGGCAAGCTGCATACCGACGTGCCGACGGTCCACGCCCCCTCGCTCAAGGATGCGCTGGAGCAGTGGGACATCGGCCGCACGCAGGACGAAGCGGTCCGCCATTTCTACATGGCCGGCCCCGCCGGCATCCCGACGCAGGTCGCGTTCAGCCAGGACACGCGCTGGCCGAGCCTGGACCTGGACCGCGCCGAGGGCTGCATCCGCTCCTATGAGCATGCGTTCTCCAAGGAAGGCGGCCTGGCCGTGCTGAGGGGCAACATCGCGCTCGACGGCTGCGTGGTGAAGACCGCCGGCGTGGACGAGAGCATCCTGGTGTTCGAGGGCACGGCGCATGTCACCGAGTCGCAGGACGAGGCGGTCGAGAACATCCTGAACGACAAGGTAAAGGCCGGCGACGTGGTGATCGTGCGCTACGAAGGCCCCAAGGGCGGCCCCGGCATGCAGGAAATGCTGTACCCGACCAGCTACATCAAGTCCAAGGGCCTGGGCAAGGCGTGCGCGCTGCTGACCGACGGCCGCTTCTCGGGCGGCACCTCGGGCCTGTCGATCGGCCACTGCTCGCCCGAGGCGGCAGCCGGCGGTGCGATCGGGCTGGTGCGCGACGGCGACAAGATCCGCATCGACATCCCCAACCGCACCATCGACGTGCTGGTGTCCGACGAGGAACTGGCGCGCCGCCGCCAGGAGCAGGACGCCCGCGGCTGGAAGCCGGCCAAGGCGCGTCCGCGCAAGGTGTCGGCCGCGCTGAAGGCCTATGCCAAGCTGGTCATGTCGGCCGACAAGGGCGCCGTGCGCGACCTGTCGCTGCTGGACGACTGACGCCAGGTTGACTGTCGTTCCCGCGCAGGCGGGAACCCGGTGACTTCAACGACGCTGGATTCCCGCCTGCGCGGGAATGACTGAGGTGAATATCACCAGACTCGGGCCGCTCCTCGGAGCGGCCTTTTTTTGGCTGATTTTCCGGCCCGTATTTGTATCGGCGTATCTGGCATCCACATCCGGATACACAGCGATACAAGACGCCGGATTCCCGACACATTGCGCTTGCCAGCGCCTCCTAGACTCGTGCCTGGTTCGATCACCAGATAGGAGAGAGAGATGTCAAACACCATCGACCTGCCGCGCCGCGGCTTTCTCGGCGCTGCCGCGCTGACGCTGGCCGCCGCGCACGCCGGCCTGGCACAAGCCGCCCGTCCCGAAGCCGGCCTGCCCAAGACCGCGCCGTTGCCGTCGACCACGCCAGGCACCCATACGAAGTTCGCCGCGCTCCGCCAGGTCAATGCCGGCGTGCTCAACGTCGGCTATGCCGAAGCCGGGCCGGCCGACGGCCCGGTCGCGCTGCTGCTGCACGGCTGGCCGTATGACATCCACAGCTTCGTCGACGTAGCGCCGTTGCTGGCGGCACGCGGCTATCGCGTGATCGTTCCCTACCTGCGCGGCTTCGGTTCGACGACCTTCCTGTCGTCCGGCACGATGCGCAACGGACAGCCCTCGGCCATCGCCGCCGACATGATCGCGCTGATGGATGCGCTGCGCATCCCGACCGCCGTGGTCGCCGGCTTCGACTGGGGTGCGCGCACCGCCGCCATCATGGCCGCGCTGTGGCCGGACCGCTGCCGTGCACTGGTCTCGGTCAGTGGCTACCTGATCGGCAACCAGGCCGCCGGCAAGAAGCCGCTGCCGCCCGAGGCAGAACTGCAATGGTGGTACCAGTTCTATTTCGCTACCGACCGTGGCCAGGCTGGCTACCAGCAATACACGCACCAGTTTGCCAAACTGATCTGGAAACTGGCGTCGCCGAAGTGGGAGTTCGACGATGCCACCTTCCATCGCAGCGCCGTGGCGCTCGACAATCCCGACCACGTGGCGATCACCATCCACAACTACCGCTGGCGACAGGGCCTTGCGGCCGGCGAGTCGCACTTCGACGAGTTCGAGAAACGCCTTGCCACGGCGCCTGCGATCAGCGTGCCCACCATCACCATGGAAGCCGACGCGAACGGCGCGCCGCACCCGGCGCCCAGTTCGTATGCGAACAAGTTCACCGGGCGTTATGAGCACCGCCAGCTGGGCGGCAAGATCGGCCACAACCCGCCGCAAGAGGCGCCGGTGGCGTTTGCGCAGGCGGTACTGGACGCCGACAGCCGCTGATGCCCGAGGGGAGGCCGGAACGTTCGCGGCTCCGGCATCCCTTACCGTTTACGCGGGCCGGTCGCTGCACTAATCTGCACGGATGCGGATTCGGTGCTCGCCTTCGTCTCGTGCCGGGAATGCCATCGCGATCGCCCCTGCCATCGCGCTGGCGCTGGCATTCGCGCTTTCGGGTTGCGCTGCCGTACCGGCTGCGCCATGCGCGGCCGGAGAACAGGCGGCCATCGGCGAACTGATCTACTTCGGCATGGCAAAGCCCGGCGGCACGGTGTCCGAGGCAGAATGGGATGCCTTTGTGCAAGGCTCCGTGGCACCGCGCTTCCCGGACGGCTTTACGGTCTGGCCGGCTTCCGGCCAATGGCGCGGCGCGGATGGCAAGGCCGTCAGCGAGGCGACACGCGTGCTCAGCCTGGCGCATGCCCCCGACGAACGCAGCGAGGCGGCGGTACGTGCCATCGCCAGCGAGTACAAGGCCCGCTTCCGGCAGGAAGCGATGCTCAGGGTGCGCAGCAACGCCTGTATGTCGTTCTAGGACTTTCCAATCCGTGCCAGCCGCATTTCGATGGTGGACAGCGCATCCTTGTACAGCGAATGCCAGCGATCGGATGGAGCCTCGCCCAGGGGATGCCAGAAGAATTTGAACACGTGGCCGTCATCATCGGCGGTAAGGTGCTCCCAGGTGTCCGGCAGCGGCTGCGATGGCTCGCAGAGGTGCAGCGACCATATCTGCTCTTCATGACCGGATTCCCACAACCCCAGGTCGGCCGTCACTACGCCAGCAATGCCGGACTCCTCGCGCAACTCGCGCACGGCGGCATCCGCCGGCGGTTCACCCGGTTCGATCTTGCCCTTGATGATCTGGAGTCCGGAGAGGGGATGCTCGAATGCCAGGATCTCCAGGCCGTTCGGCGTGCGTCTCAGGACAATCGGACAGGCTTTGTTCGGCTTCATCTGGAAGTCCTTATCAGGAATTGATGCGAACTGTCCGCAGCACCGGCGGCTGCGATCTTCCGGTTGGACCGTCGGATATCGGGAAGAATCCGGCCTTCACACGCTGGCAGCCAGAAACGCAGGCTCGCATGGCGTGTCCGGGGCGCACCGGCTCAATTGACGAGAATATCGGACAGGATGCGTTCCGTACGGGCTGGGCATCGGCGCCGGCGGCGGTACGCCGACGCCCGCGCAGGCCGAAGATGAATCGGTGGTCTACAAGACCAAGGTGGCCGTGACGGCCATGCAGGTTGGCTTCGACCAGCGCACGGCGGGCCAGCAATGGCTGCGCCTGCGTCTCGGTGAACTGTTTGGCCAGTGAGGCGTGCCGCGATGAAACGCCTTATTTCAGCTTTCCCCCTGTTGGCACTGCTGACACTTGCCGGCTGCGGTGGCGACGATGCGCCGGGCAAGACCAGCCCGGGCGCGTCCGCGAGCCTGCCGGTCACGGACCTGGAGCCCGGCGCCTACGTCGTCAGCGTTGGCGATGCCGACAATCCCACGGTCGGCAAGTACTATGCCGCCACCGATGGCAGCCGTTTCCCTGCCTGACCGCGCAAGCGGCGGCATGGCGGCATGGCGGCCGCATCCTGAGTGCTTGCGTCACCGGGCTCCGCGGGCAGTCCCGCGGTCCCGGCAGCCTGTGCGAGCGAGCCCATGTGGTGGCGGCGAATGGGGTGTTCGGAAATTGCAGAGGCAGGAATTCTCGCGGGCGGCGATGATAGTCATCGTTACAGACCGCTTTCCGAGCCACCATGCGCGTCCATTTGCAGTCCCCCATGCATATCAGCCTGCAGCGGCTGCTGCTGGCATTTCCGCTGTCGGTCGCGGTCACGCAAGGCAGGGTGGTGGTCAGGCGGCGCGGCTTCGATCGGCTGCTGGTGGCCGGCCAGGAGATGGCGGTCGCGCCGTTCGAAGCCATCGATCTGCATCTGGACGGCAGCGGCGCCCAGCCCGCGGCATGCCATCTCGAACTGCATGGCGTGGTGCCGGCGGCGGCACAGGCGGCGCTGCATCACCGAGTCTCCAAGCGGGTTTTCCTGCAGCCGCAATACGCCTGGAGCGCCGCATTCATCGCCGAACGGCTCGACATTTCCGCAGCACGGGTGCGCCGCACGTTGTTTGCGCAGGGCACGGCACTGACCGACCTGTGCCGGACGCAGCGGCTCATGCGCGTGCTGTTCGAAGCCATGTCGGGGCACGTGGCGACGGCCGACCTGGCGCGCTTTGCGGGCTGGCCCGCCAATAGCGACCTCGACTGCGCCTTCTATGACCGCTTTGGCCTGTCCATGGATGCAGCGCGCCGTCTCGCGCTGCATCACGCCCCGGAACGGCACCGTTCGGTAGCCTGAGCCGAACGACGCGTTCGTTTCGCTGCCGCCCGGCACCCAGGCGCATCTGCCTTCCAGCCCCGCGCGGCTTCCTGGCACTATTGGCTAACCTTTGCCTGTCTTGCGGACAAGGCGCCAACGCTGGGCGATATTCGCCCCGGCGGTGCGGCATTCGCACCGGCGTCGTGTACGGGCGCCGCCTTTGCGCGATAATCCCGTACCACGCTAGGGAACGATGTAATGCGCTTTGATCTGGTCGATCTGAAACTGTTCACGCATATTGCCGAGGCCCAGAGCCTGACCGGCGGCGCGCAGCGTTCCCACCTGTCGCTGGCCGCGGCCAGTACCCGCATCAAGAACCTGGAAGAGTATGTCGGCGTCAAGCTGCTGAGCCGCAGCAGCCAGGGCGTGAAGGTCACCGGTGCCGGCGAGACCCTGCTGGCGCACGCGCGCCGCGTGATCCGCCAGCTGGAGCAGCTCAGCGGCGATCTGCAGGAATACGTGGCCGGCGTGAAGGGCCATGTGCGCGTCTTTGCCAACACCACGGCGATGAGCGAGTTCCTGCCCGCGGTGCTGCGCACCTACCTGGTCAGCAATCCCGACGTCACCATCGACATGCAGGAGCGGCTCAGCCCGGACATCGTGCGTGCGGTGCAGGAGGGGATGGTCGATATCGGCATCATCGCGGGCAATGTGCGCACCGAAGGGCTGGAGGTCATGCCCTACCGGCGCGACCGGCTCGTGCTTGCGACCGCACTGAGCCATCCGCTGGCCGAGCGCGACACCGTGGATTTCATCGATACGCTCGACTACGACTTTATCGGCCTGCCGGAAGCCAGCGCCATCCACAACTTCCTCAAGCGCGCCGCGGCCGACCTGCAGCGCGAGCTGCGCTGGCGCGTCCAGGTCAGCAACTTCGAGACCGCCTGCCGCATGATCGAGGCCAATGTCGGCGTCGGCGTGCTGCCCGAGAGCACGGCTGCGCGGCACGCCGGCACGATGGCACTGCGCATCGTCCAGCTCAACGACGAATGGGCCGAGCGCAAGCTGCAGGTGTGCGTGGCGGATGTGGGCGCATTGCCGCTGTTCGCGCGCAAGCTGGTCGACCTGCTCGTCGAGGACGGACTCGGGCGGCAGGACTGAGCGCCGCCGCTGCCGCTATCGCCACCGTTATCGCCACCGCTAATTCTGCTGCGAAACCATCTGCTTGAGCTGGTGCTTGAGCAGCTTGCCGCTGGCAGTGGTCGGGATGCTGGCGACGCGCAGGATCTTTGCCGGGCGCTTGTACGGCGACAGGCGGTCGACCAGGTAGTCGTGCAGCGCCTGCGCATCGAACTTCTCGCCGTCCTTGATCTCGACAAAGGCAATGACCCGCTCGTTGCCGTCCGCGGCCGGCTGGCCGACCACCGCCGACACGCGCACCGACGGATGCGTGTTGATCACCGATTCGACCTCGATCGGATAGACGTTGAAGCCAGAGTGGATGATCAGGTCCTTGGTCCGGCCCACGATGAACAGCGCGCCGTCGGGCCCCAGCCGGCCCAGGTCGCCGGTGTTGAGCCAGCCGCCGGGGCGCAGCGCCTCGGCGGTCAGCGCCGGTGCGCGGTAGTAGCCGCGCATGACACCGGGGCCCCTGACCCACAGCTCGCCGGACTCGCCGGCCGGCACGGGCTGGCCGTCGGGGCCGACCACCCGCAGTTCGGCGCCTTCCACGATCTCACCCGCCGAGCAATCGCCGCGCGGGCGGTCCACGCGCGTGACGAACAGCGAGCCCGCGTACTCGGTCATGCCGTAGCCATGGTGCAGCGGCTGGCCGAACATCGCTTCGACTTCCTGCTTGAGCGTCGGGTCGAGCGGTCCGCCGCCGGTGTACAGGTAGCGCAGCCTGGGTGAGGGCGCCAGCGGCATGCCGCTCGCACGCACATGCGCGAGGATGCGGCCGAACATGGTCGGCACGCCCTGCAGCAGCGTGATCGCCCCTTGCCGGATTGCCGCGATGACGTCCGCCGCGTTGAAGCGCGCGCTCAGGTACAGGCTGGCGCCGGCCTGGAAGGTCGACACCAGCAGCGTGCCCAGTCCGAACACATGCGACATCGGCATGACCGCATAGGCGCAGTCATCCGGCTGCATGCGGCGCGATTCCACCGTGACACGGGCAAAGTGCAGCAGGCCGCGGTGCGTCACCATCACGCCCTTGGGCTGCCCGGTGGTGCCGGAGGTGTAGATCAGCACGGCGACCTCGCGTGCCACGGCTTCGGGCTCGCGTTCGCTGGCGCTGTCGGCGGCGCTGGCCATCAGCGGGCCGAGTCCGGCCGGCGCGATTTCGCGGGCACGGTAGCGCACGCCGTGCCGCAGCGCGTCGGGCGAGGCACCGTGGGTAAAGAGCATCAGCCGGGGCTGGCAGTGCGAGCGGATCTCCTCGATCTCGCGCTCCGACAGGCGCGCGTTGACCACCACCGGCCATGCGCCCAGTTCGGACAGCGCGAACACCAGCGTGATCACGGCCAGGCAGTTCTCCGCCACGACCAGCACCCGGTCGCCGGTGCCGACGCCTTGCGCCTGCAGGTAGCCTTGTGCAGCCTCGATGCCCTGCCACAGCCGCGCGAAGGTCACGATGCGGCCGTCCTCGAAAACGGCCGCGCGGTCTGGGGCCTCGGCGGCCCAGTGGCGGGGGATATCGCTGATCCGTTGCGGGTTGGCTCGGTCCGGGGGCATCGCGCGGAAAGTCCTTGTGCGGGGTAGAAAACCGTCCGGCAAACCGGACGACGCCAGTGTATGTGCGCGGCAATTGCGCTGCAATCGGCTTACACTACGCCCCTGGTGCGCAGTGCTTCAACCTGCTTCGCGTCCAGCTTCAGGTAGTCGCGCAGCACTTCCTCGGTGTGCTGGCCCAGCGCCGGCGGGGCATAGCGCAGCGTGGGCGGCGTCTCCGACAGGCGCAGCGGGCTGGCGGCGGTGACGACCCGATTGACGCTCTGGCCCGCAGGCGGCTGCGCGCCCGGATAGCGCGACTGCTCGATGCGCAGCCCACGCGACTGCACATGGGGGTCGGCATACGCCTGGGCGATATTGTTGATCGGGCCGCACGGCACCGAATTGGCTTCGAGCAGCGCGACCCATTCGGCGGTGGTGCGGGTGCGCGTCAGCTCCATCATCATCGCGATCAGCACCTTGCGGTTGTTGACGCGGCCGGTGTTGGTGGCATAGCGCTCGTCGCGGGCCCAGTCCACGCCCGCGGCCTCGCAGAAGCGCGCGAACTGGCCGTCGTTGCCGATCGCCAGCAGCATGTTGCCGTCGGCGGTGGGGAAGTCCTGGTAGGGCACCACGCTCGGGTGGATATTGCCCTGGCGGCGCGGTACGTCGTCGGCATTGAGAAAGCCCGCGCCCTGGTTGGCGAGCACGGCCATCGCCACGTCAAGCAGCGCGATGTCGATATGCTGGCCGCGGCCGGTGTAGTGGCGCGCTTCGAGCGCACTCAGGATCGCGGTGGTGGCGTACATGCCGGTGAACAGGTCGATCACCGCCACGCCCACCTTCATCGGGCCGCCGCCGGGTTCGCTGTCGGCATGGCCGGTGATGCTCATCAGGCCGCTCATGGCCTGGATCAGCAGGTCGTAGCCGGGGCGGGCCGCATACGGCCCGGTATGGCCGAAGCCCGTTACCGAGCAGTAGACCAGGCGCGGACTGACCGCGCTCAGGCTCTCGTAGTCCAGGCCATAGCGCTTGAGGCCGCCGGTCTTGAAGTTCTCCACCACGACGTCGCTGTGGCGGGCCAGTTCGCGGATCAGTGCCTGGCCTTCAGGCTTGGACATGTCCACGGTGACCGAGCGCTTATTGCGGTTGGCCGCGGTGAAATAGCTCGCCTGCCGCGTGGGCACGCCATCGTCGCCCGACAGGAACGGCGGGCCCCAGTGGCGGGTGTCGTCGCCTTCGCCGGGCTTTTCGATCTTGATGACGTCGGCGCCCATGTCCGCCAGGTTCTGGGTGGACCACGGCCCGGCCAGCACGCGCGACAGATCGAGCACGCGCAGGTGGCTCAGCGCGCCCGTGCGCGGCGAAGGGGGCGGCAGTTCGGGAAGGGAATTGGCGGCGGAATCGGTCATGGAAATCGTGGCGGTTGCGTCGTTGCTGCCCGTCGCGGTGCGGGCAGCGTGGGGGGGCATATCGGCAGCGCGGCGCCTCAGGCGCCGCGCGCCTCGCAGATCATGTTGCGGGCGATGATGACCTGCTGGATCTGCGTGGTGCCTTCATACAGGCGGAACAGGCGCACGTCGCGGTAGAAGCGCTCGATGCCGAACTCGGAAATATAGCCGGAACCGCCAAGAATCCGAACCGCGCGGTCGGCCACGCGGCGACTTTCACGTCCCCTTCGGGGATGAAGACACTGGATCCCCGCCTGCGCAGGGACGACGGCTCGACGACGGTGCATGCGATCAGCAGCGCTCGAACACCGCGGCGATCCCCTGGCCGCCGCCGATGCACATGGTCTCCAGGCCATAGCGGCCGCCACGGCGCTGCAGTTCGTGCAGCAGCGTGGCCAGGATGCGCACGCCGGTGGCGCCGATCGGGTGGCCCAGCGAGATGCCGGAGCCGTTGACGTTGAGCTTCTGCTCGATCGCGTCCTGGTCGTTCCATTCCCAGCCCTTCAGCACGGCCAGCACCTGGCAGGCAAAGGCTTCGTTCAGCTCCACCAGGTCCATCTGGTCCAGCGTCAGGTTCAGGCGCTTGAGCAGCTTCTTCACCGCCGGAACCGGGCCGATGCCCATATGCGACGGCTCGCAGCCCGCTGCCGCCCAGCCCACCAGTGTCGCCATCGGGGTCAGGCCCAGCTCGGCCAGCTTGTCTTCGGCCACGATCAGGCAGGCGGCGGAGGCGTCGTTCTGCTGGCTGGCATTGCCGGCGGTGACGGTGCCGTTGGGCATCAGCGCGCGCAGCTTGCCCAGGCTTTCCATCGAGGTGCCGGGGCGGAAGCCCTCGTCACGCGCGAACGTGACCGGGTCGCCCTTGCGCTGCGGCACCTGCACCGGCACGATCTCGGCGTCGAAGCGGCCGGCTTCCCAAGCGGCCGCGGCGCGTTCGTGGCTGCGCACGGAGAAGGCGTCGGCCCGCTCGCGCGTAATGCCGTAGTCGCGCGCGAGGTTTTCGGCGGTCTCGATCATCCCGGAGATCTTGCCGAAGCGCTCGACCGGCTGCGAACGCTCGCGGCCGCGGTCGAGGCGGTCGTAGAACTTGACGTTGCCCGAGCGCGAGCCCCAGCGCATGTCGGTGGTGTAGTACTCGATATTGCTCATGCTCTCGACGCCGCCGGCAATGACCACGTCGGCAGCGCCGCTCTGCACCATCATCGACGCCGTGACGATGGCCTGCAGCCCGCCGCCACAGCGGCGGTCCAGCTGCATGCCCGGCACTTCAACCGGCAGGCCGGCCTGCAGCGCGGCCCAGCGGCCCACGCAGGGCACTTCGCTGTTGGCGTAGGACTGGGCAAAGACCACGTCATCGATGCGGGCGGGGTCGATGCCGCTGCGTTCGACGACGGCGCGCACGGTGGTGGCGGCCAGTTCCTCGACGGACACGGGGCGCAGGCTGCCGCCGAAGGTGCCGACGGGAGTACGGAGGGGGGTGACGATTGCGGCTCGGCGCATGGAAGTCTCCTTGGAAATTCTGTTGGGTAGCGAGGCAGGCGCCCGGTCAGGCCATGCTCGCCGTGGCAACGAAAACCGCGCCGCACTGGCGCAGCAGGGCGTGGGCCTGGCGCTCCAGGTCCTCGCGGTGTTCGGGGGCGGCGATGTCCAGCATGCGGCGCACGCGCTGCGACAGGGTCTGGCCGCGCAGGTCGGCGACGCCGTGTTCGGTGACGATCAGGCCGGCATCCGAGCGCGGCGTGCTGACCGGCCCGGACAGCTGCGCCACGATGCGGCTGGCGCCCTTGGCGGTCGCGGGCAGGGCGACGATGGGCAGGCCGCCGCGGCTGCGCGCGGCGCCGCGCAGGAAGTCGACCGCGCCGCCCACGGCGCCGACATAGACGCCCGCCGCCACTTCGGCATTCACCTGTCCGGTCAGGTCGACCTCGATCGCAGAATTGATCGCCGTGAGCTTGTCGATGCTGGCCAGCACTTCGGGATGATGCGTGTAGCTGGTCTCGCGCAGTTGCAGCTTCGGGTTGCGATGGGCCCAGCGGCGCACCCGCTCGCTGCCCATCAGGATGCCGCCGATGCCGATGCCGGTATCGATAGTCTTGCGCGCGTTGGTCAGCACGCCGGCCTCGGCCAGCGCGGCAATGCCGTCGCCCACCGCGCCGCTGTGCAGGCCCAGGTCGCGGCGGTCGTGCAGCGCGGCCACCACGGCCTCGGGCAGGTTGCCGATGCCCATCTGGAGCGTGGCACCGTCCTCGACCCAGCCGGCGATATGGCGCGCGATCGCCTGCTCAGCCGCGCCGGGGGCGCCGCGGTCCAGGCTGATCGGTGGATGCGCGGCATCGACCAGCAGGTCGATCTCGTCTGCGGTGAGATGGCGGCTGCCATAGGTCCACGGCACGTCGGGGTTCACCTCGGCCACGATCACGCGGGCCCGGTCCAGCGCCGCCGGAATGTACTCATGCACCAGGCCCATGCTGTAGCGGCCTTCCTCGTCGGGCGGCGACACCTGCACCAGCACCACGTCGGCGCGCAGCGCGCCCTGGCGGATCAGGCCAGGCAGATGCGAGTAATGGCTGGGCACGATGTCCAGCACGCCGGCCTTGGCCAGCGCGCGATGCGGACCGCTGGCGGCATAGCCGAAGAAATCGATCACGTCGGCCTGCGCCGGCTGCAGCGTGTCTGACTGGCCGATGCCGACAAACACGCTCAGCCGGCTGCCCTGGGCCAGCGCGTGGCGATGCCCGACCAGCGCGCGCGTCAGCGTCAGCGGCTCGGCGGTGGCCTGGCCCCACCAGATATGGTCGCCGGGGCGCAGCAGTGCCTGCAGCGCGGCGCCAAGTTCGTTGTTATCCACGGTAGCAGGATGCATTGGGCGGTGCAGGCTCAGGCGATCTCGGCCCAGCCATGGCTGAGCACTACCTTGTCGCGCTCGGCCACGCGTGCGCGTAACCGGAAGTGGTTAGGATTGTCCGGCGTGCGCCAGATCTCGGTGACCAGCGTCTCGCCCGGGAACACCGGCGCGGTGAAGCGGATATCCAGCGCGCGCAGGCGGGCGGGATCGTGGTCCGCGCACTGGCGCACCAGCGCATGCGCGACCAGCCCGTAGCTGGCCAGGCCGTGCAGGATCGGACGCTCGAAGCCTGCGGCCCTGGCAACTTCCGGGTCGGCATGCAGCGGGTTGAAGTCGCCCATCAGGCGATACAGCAGCGCGGCCTCGGGGCGGATTGCCTGCGCGTCGGTGAAGTCCGGCGCGCGGTCTTCCGGCGTGGGGCGCAATGCGGGCAGCGGCTCGTCGCTGGGCTGGCCGCCGTCGCGCTGGCTGTAGCCGCCATCGCCGCGCAGGAAGCTGACCTGCTGCACCGTCGCCAGCAACTCGCCGTCCGCCGTTTCGAGCCGGCGCTCGGTCACCATGATCGCGCCCTTGCCTTCACCCTTGTCGGTCAGGTGCGTGATGCGGTTGTTGCCGACGATGTCGGCGCTGGCCGGCAGCGGGCGGTGCAGCCGCATGCGCTGCTCGCCGTGCAGCAGCTTGACCCAGTCGATGCCGGTATCGGCCTCGCGCGCCCAGAAGCCCGGATAGCCCAGCACCACGGCTTGCGACGGCAGCGTGCGCAGCCCGCCCGCGGCGCCCTCGAACACGAAGGGCAGGGCGGCCGCATCCAGCGGATCGTTGCCCAGCCCCAGGCTGAGTGCGTACAGCATGGTGTCGCGCTCGGTATAGCGCTGGCGTACGGGGGCGAATGGTCGCTGCTTGAGGTGCTGGTAGCTCACTGCCATGTCCGGGGGTCCTATGTCTTCATCAGGAGATAGCCGTGAGGATGTCGCCAAAGTGGGTTTTGCGCTATTTGACAATGCCAATGGTCGGCTTCGGCGTTCGCGAAAACGGCACTCGGCGGCCCCGGATGCCGGCCTTAAGCGCAGTGGAAGGCGCGCTTTCGCAATGGTTGATTGCCCGGGGCGGCGATCGCAGCGACCATTGCGGCCAAGACAACATCGGCGGTCGCCGCGGGCATTCCGTGGGACCGATGCGCCGCAAACTCCGTCCGCAATTTCGTCCGTACCCAAGCCAACGACGCGCCATGATCGAACAGACCCAATCGAACAACTACCAAGAAATCCGCGATGCCGTGCGCGCGCTTTGCGCCGAATTCCCGGATGAGTACTTCCGCAAGGTCGACGAGCAGCGCGCCTACCCCGAAGCCTTCGTCAATGCACTGACCGCGGCCGGCTGGCTGGCAGCACTGATCCCGCAAGAGTACGGCGGTTCCGGCCTGGGCCTGACCGAAGCCTCGGTCATCATGGAAGAAATCAACCGCAGCGGCGGCAACTCCGGTGCCTGCCACGGCCAGATGTACAACATGGGCACGCTGCTGCGCCACGGCTCCCAGGCGCAGAAGGAAAAGTACCTGCCGAAGATCGCCTCGGGCGAATGGCGCCTGCAGTCGATGGGCGTAACCGAGCCCACCACCGGCACGGACACCACCAAGATCAAGACCTCGGCGGTCAAGAAGGACGGCCGCTATGTCGTCAACGGCCAGAAGGTGTGGATCAGCCGCGTGCAGCACAGCGACTTCATGATCCTGCTGGCGCGCACCACCGCGCTGGCCGACGTGAAGAAGAAGAGCGAAGGCATGTCCATCTTCATGGTCGACTTGCACGAAGCGCAGAAGAAGGGCCTGACCGTGCGGCCGATCCCGAACATGGTCAACCACGAGACCAACGAGCTGTTCTTCGAAGACCTGGAAATCCCCGAGGAAAACCTGATCGGCGAAGAGGGCAAGGGCTTCAAGTACATCCTCGACGGCCTCAACGCCGAGCGCACCCTGATTGCCGCCGAGTGCATCGGCGACGGCTACTGGTTCATGGACCGCGTCACCAAGTACGTCAGCGAGCGCGAAGTCTTCGGCCGCCCCATCGGCCAGAACCAGGGCGTGCAGTTCCCGATCGCCGAGTCCTTCATCGAGCTGGAAGCCGCCAACCTGATGCGCTGGAAGGCCTGCGAACTGTTCGACAAGCACGAGCCGATGGGCGCCCAGGCCAATATGGCCAAGTACCTGGCGGCCAAGGCCAGCTGGGAAGCCGGCAATGCCTGCCTGCAGTTCCACGGCGGCTTCGGCTTTGCGTGCGAATACGACGTCGAGCGCAAGTTCCGCGAGACGCGCCTGTACCAGGTCGCGCCGATCTCGACCAACCTGATCTACTCGTACGTCGCGGAACATATTCTCGGCCTGCCGCGCTCGTTCTGAGCGGGCGGGGGGCCGGCGCGCTTGCGCGCCGGCTTTTGCAAGCTGGCCGGCGCGGCGCGACTCCGCTAGCGGGTGGGCGTTGCAGGGCGGGTGTCGCGCGCCGTGCCGGGCGCCGGATATACCTCGTCGCCAGCCGCAATCGGCAAGCGTGGCGGCGGCGGAGTCATGGAAGTATCGCGAGGCGGGGCTTCACATCCAGCCACGGCTGCCGCAAGCAGTGCAATACAAAACGCATGGCCTGGCCAGCAGCGCCAGGTGCGGTACCGGTTGAAGATGAACGTGTCTGGCATGGAGCGGCCCTCTTTGCGCGGAGTGCGTTCAGTGTAGCCAAAGGTGACAGCTACCATTGCCAGGACGACGATTTGCCGAGTGCTCCGCGAGCCGCACTGATCCATTCCCAACACCTGCTTCCAGGTTTCCGTATTGCGGCGATCTGGCTGGTGAGAGCGCGGATTTCACACATGGGGCCGCATCGGAGATGCCTGCACGGTTCGCGAGGCACTTTGCAATCGGAACCTGACAGGCTAATGTTGGACTATGCTCCGGGGTCAGACGACGGAGGCGCTTATGAGCACGGTCTCAATAGAACCCGGCAGCTATCACGTTGCACCGCCGCAAAACCCCGGTGAAGTCATCGCTCTGATCAAGGAGCATGCGATCCAGGTCATTGACCTCAGGTTCACGGACTTGCCCGGCGTGTGGCAGCACTTCTCGATCACGCTGCCGGAAGTCAATGACGATTTATTCTCAGCCGGCATCGGGTTCGACGGGTCGTCCATTCGTGGGTTCCAGCAAATACACGAATCCGACATGCTGGTCAGGCCTGACCCGGCCACGGCATTCATCGATCCGTTTTGTACGGCACCAACGCTGGTCCTGATCTGCGACGTGCTGGACCCTGTCTTGCACCAGCCATATTCGCGCGATCCGCGCCACATTGCGAGAAAGGCGGAGCTTTATCTCCAGCAAACCGGTCTTGCCACGGTTTGCTACATTGGCCCCGAACTGGAGTTTTTCATTTTCGACTCCATTCGCTTCGGCCAGGACCAGCACTCTGGCTACTACCATGTCGAATCCGCCGAAGGCGAATGGGCCTCCGGCCGTGACGAAGGCGCCTATGGCGGAGGCAATCTTGGGTACAAGCAGCACTACAAGGGAGGATATTTTCCCGTGCCGCCAAGCGATACGCTGCAGGATATCCGCTCCGAAATCGTACTCGCGCTGATGCAGGCTGGCGTCCGGGTCGAGGTGCATCACCATGAGGTAGCCACGGCGGGCCAGAATGAGATCGACATGCGCTTTGCACCGCTGACCCGAATGGCGGGCAACGTGATGATGTATAAGTACTTCTGCAAGAATGTTGCACGCCGCCACGGCAAGGTCGCCACATTCATGCCTAAGCCCCTGTTTGCCGACAACGCGAGCGGCATGCATTGCCACCAAAGCCTCTGGCGCGGCGACGAGAACCTCTTCTACGACGAGAATGGCTGGGCGCAGACGTCCCAGATGTGCCGGTGGTACATAGGCGGCTTGCTCAGGCACGCCCCCGCCCTGATGGCGTTCTGTGCGCCGAGCACAAACTCCTACAAGCGACTGGTGCCCGGATACGAGGCGCCTGTCAATCTGGCCATGTCGCAGCGCAACCGATCTGCCGCCGCCAGGATTCCAATGGTTTCTGATTCCCCAAGCGCCAGGCGCGTTGAATTCCGCTGCCCTGACCCGTCGGCCAATGCCTATCTCGCCTTCTCGGCAATGCTGCTTGCCGGCCTTGACGGTATTGAAAACCAGACGGACCCCGGCGACCCGCTCGACAAGAACATCTATGATCTGCCACCGGAGGAAGCCGCCGGCATCCGGCAGGTTCCAGGTTCTCTCGAAGAGTCGCTTTCCGCACTGGAATCCGATTCTGCATTCCTGCGAAAGGGAGATGTCTTTACTGAAGACCTGATCAGGACCTGGATTGACTACAAGCGCACGCACGAGATCGATACATTGAAGTTACGCCCGCACCCGTGGGAGTTCTATCTGTACTTCGACATCTGATCACTGCGCACGGCTCTGGCGTTTGCTGGTGGCAACGAAATTCTACCGGCTGATGGGCCGCTTGCACCTCCGGAAGATCCGTCTGGCCCCGGTATCCCATGCTGGTGGCATCGCCATCCGCACCCGTTACCCCGGCACCGCGCGGCGATGACCGAAGCATCGAGCTGCATGACCAGCGACAGATATGGCGCGATGATGCTGGCGCGCGTGACCTGGTCCACCCTCCGGCAAAACAAAAAAAAGCCACGCTCCGACGTCGGGGCGTGGCCTGGAATGCCGACCCTCCCTCTGGCCGGCGGGGGAATTTATTGTTCTGGCACCTGGACTGATTCCGCCTTCCAGTGAAGGCGGCCTGGCCCGGCCGATGCCAGGGCGGCGGGCGCGTTCTTGCGTATCTCTGCTTGCGTCACCATTGAACGCCGCTGACGTGGTGCGGCTCTGTGCGGCCTCTGACAGAGGCGCGTTTCAAAACCGAGGTGGGCGGCCGCTCAGTGCGGCAACAGGTCGCGCAAAGCCGGGGGTTCGCGCGGCCGCGCCGCTTCATCCTTGCTACGCGAACATCGCCACGATGATCTCGCCCATTTCATGCCGGCGTGCCGCCGACATCCGCGACGCAGTCGAAACGATGCTGATGGCCGCCTCCGCGCCCATTGCCAGCGGCAGGGCGTAGCCCACGCCCGCCACGCCTTCCGCGCCGGCCAGCGCGTAGCCCAGCTTGCGGCTGCGCTCGACGCCGCGCATCAGCCGGAGCAGGCTGAGGCCGCCGGCTTCGTACTCGGCGCGGTGGCGTTCGTAGTGCGCGCGGACCGCGTCGTTGTCCATCTTGGCCAGCAGCGCCATGCTGCCGGTGCCCTGGCCCAGCAGGCGCGAGGTGCCGGTCAGCATGTGGAAGGTCTTGATGCGATGGCTGCCTTCCTCGGTATGCAGGCAATGACCATGGTCGCCGATGCGCACGATCAGGAAGACCGCGTCGCCGGTCAGCCGCGCCAGTGCCTTCATCTTGCTGACGAGGGCGCTGTTGGGCGGCGGCCGGTTCATCGCGCGCAGCCCGAGCGCCATCGCCGCGGTACCGAGGTGATAGCGCTTGCCGGCCGATTCGCGCTCGATATACGCGCCGGCTTCCAGGAAGCGCGCCATGCGGTGGGCGGTGGTGCGGTCGATGCCGGCCATGGCGGCAAGGTCGGGCAGCGCCAGCCCGGCGTCATGGTGTTCGGCCAGCAACTGCAGCAGGGTGAAGGCGCGCGCCAGGCTCTGGACGCCGCCGGGGGCAGGGGATCTGGGGGGCATGGCTGGATGCGCCGGCGGCGCCGCGCTGGTTCGGCAGATTGTGCACATTATGCACAATCTGAGCGATTGCGGTTGTCGCGCCGTGCGCCGTGGTTTGCAATCCATCCATCACGGAACCACAGGCACGCGCCATGATCTCCATCGAATCCCGCATTGACCCGTCCTCCGACACCTTCGCCGGCCAGCGCGCCGGCATGCAGGCACTGATCGACCGCCTGCACGGCCTGGAGCAGCGCGCCGTGGCCGCGTCCGAGCGCTCGCGGCCCGCCTTTGCAAAGCGTGGCGCGCTGCTGCCGCGCGAGCGCGTCGGCCGCCTGCTCGACCCGGGGGCGCCGTTCCTGCCGCTGTCCACGCTGGCGGGCTTCTGCATGGACGATCCCGATCCGGAGACCTCGGTGCCCGGCGGCTCGCTGGTGGCCGGCATCGGCTTCGTGTGCGGGGTGCGCTGCATGGTGCTCGCCACCGATTCCGGCATCGATGCCGGCGCCATGACCGAGGCCGGCAACATGAAGCTGGTGCGCTGCCAGGAAATCGCGCTGGAAAACCGGCTGCCCTTCATCCACCTGGTGGAGTCGGCCGGCGCCAACCTGCGCAAGTACCGCGTCGACAAGTTCGTGCGCGGCGGCGCCATCTTCTACAACCTGGCGCGGCTGTCGGCGGCCGGGCTGCCGGTAATCACGGTCGTGCACGGCTCGTCCACGGCGGGCGGCGCCTACATGCCCGGCCTGTCCGACTACGTGGTGATGGTGCGCAGCCGCGCCCGCGCCTTCCTGGCCGGGCCGCCGCTGCTGAAGGCCGCCACCGGCGAGATCGCCACTGACGAGGAACTGGGCGGCGCCGACCTGCATGCCACCGCCACCGGCCTGGCCGAATACCTTGCGGAAGACGACGAGCACGCCATCGCCACCGCGCGCGACATCGTCGCCAGCCTGGACTGGCCCCGTGTGGAGCCCCAGCCAGCACAGCCGGCGCGCCCGCCGCGGCTGGACCCGTCGGAACTGGACGGCGTCATGACGCTCGACATGAAGCGCCCGGTGGACATGCGCGAGGTGATCGCGCGCATCGTCGACGATTCGGCGTGGCTGCCGTTCAAGCCCGACTACGGCCCCGGCACGGTGTGCGGCCATGCCCGCATCGAGGGCAATACCGTGGGCTTGATCACCAACAACGGCCCGATCGATCCCGCCGGCGCAACCAAGGCCGCGCAGTTCATCCAGCTGTGCAACCAGTCCGGCACGCCGATCGTATTCCTGCAGAACACCACCGGCTTTATCGTCGGGCGCGCGTCGGAAGAGGCCGGCATGATCAAGCACGGCGCCAAGATGATCCAGGCGCTGTCCAACTCCAGGGTGCCGCAGATTACGCTGTACTGTGGCGCCTCGTTCGGCGCGGGCAACTTTGGCATGTGCGGGAGGGGCTTCAAGCCGCGCTTCTGCTTTTCGTGGCCGAACGCGCGCACCGCGGTGATGGGCGGCGAGCAGGCCGCCATGACGCTGGAGATCGTGGCGCGCCAGCAGGCGGCGCGCAAGGGCAAGCCGGTCGACGAGGCGCAGCTGGCCGGCCAGACCGCCGAGATCGTCGCCAACTTCGAGCGGCAGGCGAGCGCATTCGTCACCAGCGGGCTGCTGCTCGACGACGGCGTGATCGATCCGCGCGACACGCGCGCCGTGCTCGCCTTCGTGCTGGTCACCGCGCGCGAGGCGGCGCTGCGCCGGCCGCATGCCATCCAGTTCGGCGTCGGGCGCTTCTGAGCGCCGCCGCCTCCAGACAACCAGAACGCAACGAAATCCGGGAGACCAGCATGCTTTACACCGAAGACCACCGCAACATCATGGACAGCATCCGCCGCTTCGTCTCGGCGGAGATCGATCCCTTCGTCGACGAATGGGAAGCCGCCGAGGTGTTTCCGGCGCACGAGCTGTTCAAGAAGATGGGCAACCTCGGCTTCCTCGGCATCACCAAGCCGGTGGAGTATGGCGGCATGGGGCTCGACTTCTCCTATGCCGTTGCCGCCGCCGAGGCGCTCGGGTATGCGCGCGCACAAGGCGTCGGCATGGGCGTGGGCGTGCAGACCGACATGGCCACGCCGGCACTGACTGCGTTCGGCTCCGATGAACTGAAGCGCAACTACCTGGCGCCCGCCATCGCCGGCGACATGGTGTGCTCGATCGGCGTGTCCGAGGCGGGCGCGGGTTCCGACGTGGCCTCGCTCAAGACGCGCGCGGTGCGCGACGGCGACGACTATGTCATCTCCGGCTCCAAGATGTGGATCACCAACGGCACCCAGTCGGACTGGATCTGCCTGCTGTGCAACACTTCCGACGGGCCCGTGCACAAGAACAAGTCGCTGATCGTGGTGCCGATCAAGGAAGACGGCAAGCGCGTGCGCGGCGTGGAAGTGCAGAAGATCAAGAAGTTCGGCATGTGGTGCTCGGACACTGCGCAGATCTTCTTTGACGAAGTGCGCGTGCCGGTACGCAACCGCATCGGCGAGGAGGGCATGGGCTTTATCTACCAGATGAAGCAATTCCAGGAAGAGCGGCTGAACGGCGCGGCGCGCCGGCTCGCCTGCACCGCGCTGATCGAGGAAACCGCCGAGTACCTGCGCCAGCGCATCGCCTTCGGCAAGCCGCTGCTGGACAACCAGTTCATCCAGTTCAAGCTGGCCGAGCTGAAGACCGAAATGGAAGCGCTGCGCGCGCTGGTCTACCTGGCCACGCAGACCTATATCGCCGGCGGCGACGTGGTCGAGCTGGCGTCGATGGCCAAGCTCAAGGCCGGGCGCCTGTCGCGCGAGGTGGCCGACTGGTGCATGCAGTTCCAGGGCGGCATGGGCTACACGTGGGACAACCATGCATCGCGCGCGTACCGCGACTTCCGCCTGGGCTCGATCGGCGGCGGCGCGGACGAAGTGATGCTGCAGGTCATCGCCAAGCAGATGGGCCTGATGTCGCGCGGCTGACAGGCAGGAGGCGCCATGACCGACCCAACGCAAACCGAATCCGTGATCGTACGCCGCGCCGGCGGCGTGCTGTTCGCCACCCTCAATATCCCGGCCACGCGCAATGCGCTGGCGCCCGAGGTCGTTGCCGCGCTGGCGGCGGCGGTCGAGCAGGCCGAAGCCGGCCCCGAGGTGCGCGCGCTGGTGCTGCGCGGCGCCGGCGGCATGTTCAGTGCCGGCGGCAATGTCGGCAACTTCCAGGCGCGGCTCGATGCCGAAGCCAGCCGGGAAGACCCGGTCGCCACGCGCAACCGGGAATTCGGCTATTTCATGCAGCGGCTGGGCGCATTGCCGGTGCCGGTCATCGCCGCCGTGGATGGCGCTGCAATGGGCGGCGGCATGGGCCTGGCGTGCGCCGCCGACATCGTGCTGGCCACGCGGGATGCGCGTTTCGCGCTGTCGGAAACCACGCTCGGCATCATCGCCGCGCAGATCGCGCCGTTCGTGGTGCAGCGCATCGGCGCGGCGGCCACGCGCCGCCTGGGCCTGACCGGCGAGCGCATCGGCGGAGAGGCAGCGGTGGCGATCGGGCTGGTCGACCAGCTGGCCGCCGACAGCGCCGAGCTGGACGCGCTGGTCGCCGAATGGCTGACGCGCATCGGCCGCTGCGCCCCCAATGCCAACCGCGTGTTCAAGACGCTGGTCAGCCGCTGCGGCCAGGAGCCGGCGGGACCGCTGCTGGACGAAGCCTCGCGGCTTTTCGCCCAGTGCATGCGCAGCGAAGGCGTCGAAGGCGTGGCGGCCTTCCGCGAGAAGCGTGACGCGAGCTGGACCGTGCGCTTCGATGCCGATGCCGTGCGCGCAGCGCAGTCGCCGAGCTGAGCTGAGCTGAACTGAGGGCTGCCGCCTGCCAATTTCCGGTAATTCAAAGGATTCCCACATGTCTGCAACCAGCCGCCCCTTCCATACGCTGCTCGTCGCCAACCGCGGCGAGATCGCGGTGCGCATCATGCGCACCGCGCGCCGCCTTGGGCTGGCCACCGTGGCCGTCTACTCCGAGGCCGACCGCCACAGCCCGCACGTGGCGTTCGCGGACCGCGCGGTCTGCATCGGCGCCGCCGCGCCGCGCGAGTCGTACCTCAACATCCCTGCCATCATCGAGGCCGCCCGTGCCAGCGGTGCCGATGCCATCCACCCGGGCTACGGCTTCCTGGCCGAGAACGCGGGCTTTGCCGAGGCCGTGGTGGCGGCGGGCCTGGCCTTCGTCGGCCCGCCCGCCGGGGCGATCCGCGCCATGGGCAACAAGGCCGAGGCCAAGCGCCTGATGCTGGCCGCCGACATGCCCTGCGTGCCGGGCTACCAGGGCGCGGCGCAGGACGACGCCACGCTGCTGGCCGAAGCCGGCGCGATCGGCTTTCCGTTGATGGTGAAGGCCGCGGCCGGCGGCGGCGGGCGCGGCATGCGGCTGGTGCGCGAGGCGGCGGCGCTGCCCATCGCGCTGGCCAGCGCGCGCTCCGAGGCCGCGGCCGCGTTCGGCTCCGACGAGCTGATCCTGGAGCGCGCCGTGATCGCGCCGCGCCATGTGGAGATCCAGGTCTTCGCCGATACGCAGGGCCATGTCATCCACCTGGGCGAGCGCGACTGCTCGGTGCAGCGCCGCCACCAGAAGGTCATCGAAGAGGCGCCGTCGCCCGCGGTCAGCCCGGCGCTGCGCGCGCGCATGGGCGAGGCCGCGGTCCGCGCGGCAACGTCGATCGGCTATGTCGGCGCCGGCACCATGGAGTTCCTGCTCGATGCCGACGGCAACTTCTACTTCATGGAGATGAACACGCGCCTGCAGGTCGAGCATGCGGTGACCGAAGCCATCACCGGTTTCGATCTGGTCGAATGGCAGTTGCGCGTGGCGGCGGGCGAGCCGCTGCCGGTGACGCAGGAGCAGGTGAAGCTCGACGGCCATGCCATCGAGGTCCGCCTGACCGCCGAAGACGTGCCCGCCGGCTTCCTGCCGCAGGGCGGGCCGCTGCTGCGCTGGCGCCCGCCCGCCGCCGGCCGCGACGTGCGCGTCGACCATGCGCTGGAAGAGGGCCGGGCCATCCCGACGCATTACGACTCGATGGTCGCCAAGCTGGTTGCCCGCGGCGCCGACCGCGAGGAAGCGCGCCGCAAGCTGCTGCGCGCGGTGGAAGACTGCGCGTTGCTGGGCGTGCCGAGCAACCAGGGCTTCCTGGCCGACTGCCTCGCGCATCCGGCCTTTGCCGGCAACGACGTGCACACCGGCTTCGTCGATGCGCATATGCAGGGCGCGCTGCAGGCGCCGCTGCCGCCACTGTCAGTGATGGCGAGCGCCGCGCTGGCCGCGTCCGGGCTGCTCGGCGACAACGGCAAGCCGGCCACGCTCGCGCGCGCCGCCGCCAGCGTGGTGCTGTACGCGGCCGGCGCGGCGTGGGAAGCGACCTTGCGCGTTGCCGCCGACGGCTGGCGCGTGATGCTGCGGCAGCGCGAAAGTGATCAGCAACCCGGCCAGGAACCGGTTGCCTGCGCGCTGCGCGTGCTACGCGCCGACGGCGACAGCGGCACGGCCCTGGTCGAGTGCGACGGCGTGGCCTATCCGCTGGTGTTCGCCGCCGACAAGCAGGTGCTGCACCTGTTCCAGTCCGGCCGCGCCTGGCGGTTCCCTCTGCACGACCCGCGCCGCCGCCGCGATGCCGGTGAAACCGGCGGGGTCCTGCAGGCGCCGCTGACGGCGCGCATCGTCGCGGTCCACGTGGCCGAGGGCGAGCGTGTGGAGGCCGGCCAGCCGCTGGTGGTGCTGGAGGCAATGAAGATGGAGCACACCATCGCTGCGCCGTTTTCCGGCGTGGTCGCTGAACTGGCCGCGCGCGCCGGCGGGCAGGCCAGCGCCGGCTCGCTGCTGGCGCGCGTCGAAGCCGATGTGGTGGCGAAGGAGCCGGCATGAACGAACTGGCACATTCCGCGGCAACTACCGCGGCAAATACCGCGGCACACACCGGCAAGACCGTTCGCATCGGCGGCGCCTCCGGCTTCTGGGGCGATTCCGCGATCGCCACGCCGCAGCTGCTGACCGTGCCCGGCCTGCAGTACCTGGTCTACGACTACCTGGCCGAGACCACCATGTCGATCCTGGCGCGCGCCCGCGCCAAGGACCCGGCGCTCGGCTACGCCACCGATTTCGTGCAGGCGGCGATGGGGCCCAACCTGGCCGGGATCCTGCAGCGCGGCGTCCGCGTGGTCGCCAACGCCGGCGGCCTCAACCCGCAGGCCTGCCGCGACGCGCTGCTCAAGGTGGCCGCGCAGCAGGGCCTGCATCCGCGCATCGCCGTGGTCACCGGCGACGACGTCCAGCCCAGCTTCGCGCAATGGTGCGCCGACGGGCTGACCGACCTTGCCGGGGCGCCGGTGCCGACCACCGAGCCGTGGTCGGCCAACGCCTACACCGGCGCGCAATGCATTGCCCGCGCGCTGGCGCTGGGCGCCGATATCGTCATCACCGGGCGTTGCGTCGACAGCGCCGTGGTAGTCGGGGTGCTGGCGCACGAGTTCGGCTGGGACTGGACCGACTGGGACCGCCTTGCCGCCGGCACGCTGGCGGGCCACGTGATCGAGTGCGGCGCGCAGGCCACCGGCGGGTTGTTCACCGACTGGGAGCGCGTGCCCGGCTGGGAGCGGATGGGCTACCCGGTGATCGACTGCGCGCACGACGGCAGCTTCGAGCTGAGCAAGCCGGATGGCACCGGCGGGCTGGTCGACCCCGCCGCGGTCGCAGAGCAGGTGCTGTACGAGGTGGGCGATCCCGCCAGCTACCTGATGCCGGACGTGACCTGCGACTTCCGCATGGTGCGTACCGAGCTGGTCGAGCCGGGCCGCGTGCGCGTGGCTGGCGCGCGCGGCAGGGCGCCCGGCACCCGCTACAAGGGCAACGCCACCTGGCAGGACGGCTTCCAGATCAGCCTGATGATGGCGATCCGCGGCATCGACGCCCCGGCCAAGGCGCGCCGCACCGCCGACGCGCTGCTGGCGCGCACCCGCGCCATGCTGGCCGAGCGCGGCATGCCCGATTACACCGAGACCGTGGTCGAGCTGCTGGGCTGCGAATCGCAATACGGCGCCCATGCGCGCGAGTTGCCGACGCGCGAGGTGGTGCTGCGCATCGGCGCGCGCCATCCGCAGGCGCGGGGCCTGAGCTTCCTGCAGCGCGAATGCTCGTCGGCAGGAACGTCGATGGCGGCCGGGAC
The DNA here is from genome assembly GCF_015549295.1 of Cupriavidus sp. IK-TO18. NCBI lineage: Bacteria > Pseudomonadati > Pseudomonadota > Betaproteobacteria > Burkholderiales > Burkholderiaceae > Cupriavidus > Cupriavidus sp. IK-TO18. The sequence continues at coordinate 13,524 of NZ_JADGMP010000039.1, read as the reverse complement.
GCGATCCTCGTTTGCGGGGCGTGTCGATATCCAGCCGGTGGTGAAGGTGTTCTCCTTCCTGGTGCCCAAGGCCGACGTGCCGATGCGGGTGGAATTCGAGGGCGGCGTGATCGCGCTGCCTCATGCGGCAGCCAGCGCAGCAGCCAGCGGCGCACCCGAGGCGCCGGCCCTGGTCGATGGCCCGCCACTGCCGCCGGTGCCCGACGAACCGCGCGTGCAACGGCCGCTGGTCGCCCTTGCCTACGCGCGCAGCGGCGACAAGGGCGACGACGAGAACATCGGCGTGATCGCGCGCAAGCCGGAGTACCTGGCGCTGCTGCGCGAGCAGCTGACGTCGCAGGCCGTGCGCGCGTACTTTGCCCACCTGGTCGCGGGCGAGGTCGAGCGCTTCGACGTGCCTGGCCTGCATGCGCTGAACTTCCTGATGCATGGCGCGCTGGGCGGCGGCGGCGTGGCCAGCCTGCGCTCCGACCCGCTGGGCAAGAGCTATGCGCAGATGCTGCTCGATTTCCCGCTTTCCGTACCGCGCAGCTGGGCATAGACCCGGCCAACACTGACCAAGGAGGAGACACATGACCCGATCCATGCGCAACCCGCTTGTCCGCCGGCTGCTGACGCTAAGCCTGCTCGCCAGCAGCCTCGCTGGCGCAATCCCGGCCATGGCGCAGGGCGACGCCTATCCGAACCGGCCGCTCCGCGTGGTGGTGCCGTATACGCCTGGCGGCGTGTCCGACGCCGTGACGCGGCTGGTCATGCAGAAACTGTCCGAGCGCATCGGCCAGCCCGTGGTGGTCGAAAACCGTGCCGGCGCCAACGGCATGATCGGCTCGGAAAACGTCGCCAGATCGGCGCCGGACGGCTATTCGCTGCTGGTCGTGGTCGCCGCCCACGCGATCAACCCGAGCCTGTACGGCAAGATGAGCTATGACCCGGTCAAGGACCTGACCGGCGTCAGCATGATCGGCCGGATCCCGCTGCTGCTGGTCGGCAGCGCACAGCTGCCGCCGACCACCGTTAAGGAACTGGTTGGCTGGGGCAAGGCCAATCCGGACAAGATGACCTTTGCGTCCAGCGGCACCGGCTCCGGCGCGCACCTGGCGGGAGAACTGCTCGCGCAGGCGGTCGGCATGAAGATGACGCATGTGCCGTACAAGGGCATCTCGCCGGCATTGCCCGACCTGTTTTCCGGGCAGGTCGCGGTGATCTTCGATTCGGTGCAGACCATGATGCCGCAGGTGAAGGCTGGCAAGGTGCGCGCGCTGGCGATTACCAGCCCGACGCGCTGGCCAGCCGCACCGGAGGTGCCGACCATGGCCGAGGCCGGCTTCCCGGCGGTGACGGCTGGCAGCTGGATCGGCCTGCTGGCGCCGGCCAAGACGCCGCCGGCGGTGCTGGCAAAGCTGTCGGCGGACATGGACGCGGTGCTGCAGCAGCCGGACGTGCGCGCGCGGCTGATCGACTACGGTATCGATCCGGTCGGCGGCAAGCCCGAGCAGTTCCAGGCCTTTATCAGGACGGAAGCGGTGCGCTGGGGCGAGGTGGTGAAGAAGAGTGGGGTGAAGCTGGAATAAGCAGGACTTGCGTAGGGAAAGCGCCCGCGGCAGAAGCCGCGGGCGCTAGGCGTTTAAAGCCTCAACTGCTTCGCCGCCAGGTCCTTCATGATTTCCTCCGCCCCGCCGCCGATCATCATCACCTTGACCTCGCGATACAGCCGCTCCACGCGGCTGCCGCGCATATAGCCCATCCCCCCGAGCAATTGCACCGCGCGGTCCGCGCAGAACTGGAAGGTCCGCGTGGCCATGTTCTTGGCCATTGCGATCTGTGCCACCGGCGCGGCGCCGTCGTCCAGCCGCGCGGCGAGGTCGTCGAGCAGGGCGCGCGTGGATTCGATGCGCGTGGCCATGTCGACCAGCTGGTGGCGCACCACCTGGTGGTCGGCCAGCCGCTTGCCGAAGGTATGGCGGTCGCGCGCCCACGCCAGCGCATCGTGGAAGCAGACCTGGGCATAGCCGCAGGCAGCCGCCGCCAGCGCCAGGCGCTCGTGGTTGAAGTTGCGGGTGATGGCGGCAAAGCCCTTGCCTTCCTCGCCGACCAGGTTTTCCACCGGCACGCGGCAGTCCTCGAAGAACAGCTGCGCGGTGTCGGACGCCCACCAGCCCATTTTCTTCAGCGGCGTGCGGCTCAGCCCCGGCGTATCGCCTTCGATCAGCAGCAGCGAGACGCCGCCCGCACCCAGGCCGCCGGTACGCGCGGCCACGGTGATGTAGTCGGCGCGCATGCCGGAGGTGATATAGAGCTTGGTACCGTTGACGACGTAGTGGTCGCCCTCGCGGCGCGCACTGGTCGACAGCCGGGCCACGTCGGAGCCGGCGTCGGGCTCGGTGACCGCCAGCGCGGAGATCTTCTCGCCCGACAGGATCTGCGGCAGCACGCGCGCCTTCAGCGCCTCGCTGCCCACCGCGGCGATCGGCGGTGCGCCGATGGTGTGCGAGAACAGCCCCGAGGCGATCCCGCCCGAGCCGCCCCAGGCGCGCTCCTCGAACAGGATCATGCGGTAGAAGGCATCGCACGGCGCGCCGCCGTACTCCTCGGGAAAACCGGGCGCCAGCAGGCCGGCTTGCGCCGCCTTGCGGTACAGCTCGCGCGGGAAGCTGCCGGCTTCGTCCCAGGCCTCGGCATTGGGCGCGACTTCCTTTTCAAAGAAGCGCCGCACGCTGGCGCGGAATGCTTCATGGTCCGCGCTGTAGTAGCGCGGGTTGGGCGGTTGCAGGGTCATGGTGTTCGCTTACTCGTTGGACGGCGCCAGGCATTGCGGCAGCGTGTAGAGCGGGAAGCCGTTGTACGGCTGCGAGCGCTGGTGCTGGGGCTGCGCCCAGGTGTGCTTGGCGTTGGGCACGCCGCCGTCGACGCGCAGGGTCGAGCCGGTGATGAAGGCCGCCGCCGGCGACAGCAGGAACACCACCGCCGCGGAGACCTCGGCCTCGGTGCCCAGCCGCTGCAGCGGCACCTTGCGCGCCAGCTGGCGGATCTTGACCTGGAATTCGGGCGGATAGGTGTCAAAGCCGCTGGACGCGATCCATCCCGGCGCCACGGCGTTGACGCGCACGCCTGCGGCGGCCCATTCGCACGCCGCCGTTTCAGTGAACGACAGCATGCCGGCGCGCGCCGCGCCCGAATGGCCCATGCCCGGCATGCCGTTCCACATGTCGGCGATGATGTTGACGATGGCGCCGCCGTTGGCTTCCATCCATTGCGTGAAGCATTCGCGCGCCACCAGGAAGCCGCCGGTCAGGTTGTTGCGCACCACGGCTTCCCAGCCCTTCAGGCTGATGTCGCGCAGCGGCGACGGGAACTGGCCGCCGGCGTTGTTGAAGAGGCCGTCGATGCTGCCGTGCGCCGCCAGCACCGCGGCCACGGTCTCGCGCACCTGCGCCTCGTCGCGGATATCGCAACTGTGCAGCGTCAGCCGGTCTGCGGCGTCGGGCTCGGCGTCGAGGATTTCGTCGCGGACCTGTTCCAGCTTTTCCAGCTTGCGGCCAGCCAGCGCCACGCGCGCGCCCAGGCTGGCCAGCTCGTGCGCGGTGCAGCGGCCGATGCCGCTGCCGGCGCCGGTGACCAGCACGGTACGGCCGGCGAACAGGCCGGCGTGGAAGACGGATCGATATTGCATGCGGGCTCCGGGATCAGCACATCAGGGGTTGGCAGTCAGGCCCAGGCGCTTGACCAGCTTGCCCTGGCTTTCGTAGCGCTGGCGCGCGAAGGCGGCGTAGTCGGCGCTGTTCAGGTAGGCGCTCTCCTGGTCGAGCCGCTCCAGCAGCTTCTGCATCGCCGGCTCGTTGAGCGCCTTGCGGAAGGCGTCGTGCAGCACCTGCACAGCCTGCGCGTCCATGTCGCGCGGGCCGGCGATGCCGAACGGCGAGGTGGACACGATGTCGACGCCGACATCGCGCAGCGTCGGCACGCGCGGCCAGCGGCGCGAATGCTCGGCGGTCCAGAGCACCAGCCAGCGCGCCTTGGCGCTGTCGACATAAGGGCCGATGCCGCCGGCCGTGACACCCAGGTCGATATGCCCGCCCATCAGCGCGGCGATGATCTCGGCCTCGCCCTTGTAGGGCACATGGTTGAACTGGACGCCGAGCTTCTGCCCGATCTCTTCCATGGTCACGTGCATGGTGCCATTGGTGCCGGTGCTGCCGTAGCTGATCTTGCCGGGACGGCGGCGCGCATCGTCGATCATTTCCTGCCACGATTTCCACGGCGCGTCGGCGCGCGCCGCGACGCCCAGCGTGTAGCCGGTCAGGTGGATCACGTAGGTGAAGTCGCGCAGCGGGTCGTACTGCGTCTTCTGCAGGTGGGGCAGCCGGAACACGGGTTCCGGGATCACCGTCAGCGTGTAGCCGTCAGGTTTGGCGCGCGCGACTACATTGGCGCCCAGCACGCCGGCGGCGCCGGGCTTGTTCTCGACTACCACGGGCTGGCCCAGCGTCTTGCCGGCGCTGTCGGCCAGCGTGCGTACCAGCGTATCGGTGGCGCCGCCGGCCGCGAACGGCACGATCAGCGTGACCGGCCGCATAGGGAAATCGGCCGCCCGCGCGCCGGAGGACAGTGCTCCCAGTGGCGCCAGCGCGCCCAGGCCCAGCAGCGCCAGCGTGTCGCGGCGGCGGGTGTCGATGGTGTCGTCTCTCATTGCCGGTCTCCGTCGTGGTTCGGCTGCTGCGTCAGCACCAGTGCGTCGAGCGCGACCGCACCGCGGCCGGCTTCGCGCACCAGCAGGGGATTCACTTCCATTTCAGCGAGCGAGTCGCCGAGCGCCATCGCGGCGTCGGACAGCGCGGCAATCGCGTCCGCGGCCGCGTCGATATCCGCGGCGGGCTTGCCGCGGAAACCGGTCATCAGCCGGTAGCCGCGCAGGCCAGCGAGCATCTCGCGGGCCATGGCGCGGTCCACCGGCAGCAAGCGGTGCGCCACGTCGTGGAAGACCTCGGTAAAGATCCCGCCCAGGCCGACCGTCATGGCCGGGCCGAACACCGGGTCGCGCGTCACGCCGACGATCAGCTCGCAGACGCCGCTGGCCATCTGCTGCACCAGCACGCCGCGCTGGCGTGCGTCCGGCCTGGCGCGCGTTGCGGCGGCAACCACTTCCGCGGCGGCGTCGTGCACCTGCTGTGCATCGCGCAGTCCCAGCCGCACGCCGCCGATTTCGGTCTTGTGGGCGATGTCGGGGCTGAGCACCTTGACCGCCACCGGGAAGCCGAGGCTCGCGGCGGCGCGTGCGGCGTCGGCGGGTGTGGCCGCGACCGCTTCCACGCCGATCGGCACCCCGAAACCGGCGAGCCAGTGCTTGGCCTGATACTCGTCCAGTGCGTGAGCGGGCAGTTCTGCGGCCTGCGGATGGTCGGTGGCGCGCGCGCGCAGTCCCATCCACTGCGTGGTCCGGGCCTGCGTGCCGAGCCAGTCGACATACGTGCCCAATGCCCTGGCGGCGCGCGCCACGTCCGGGAACAGCGCCACGCCGGCGGCCGCCAGCCGGGCGCGGCTGGCCGGCTCGCCGGTGGTGGCGACCACGATCAGCCGGCCGGTCTTGCCCGCCACGTCGATCAGTTCATCCGCCACGCGGTCGAGCAGGTAAGCGGTGGCGTACAGGAAGATCACATCCACGCCGTCGAACGCCGCCAGGTTGTCGAGCACGGCATAGGCGAGGCCGCTGCGGTTGAACAGCTGGCCGGTCAGGTCGACCGGGTTCGCCACCGAGCCGATCTCCGGCACGGCCGCCTGCAGGCGCTGCTGCACCGGCCCGGGCAGGCTCGGCACGTCCAGGCCGGCGGCGCTGAGCAGGTCGGCGGAGAGCGCACCCATCGCGCCCGACACCGATGCCACCACCACGCGGCGGCCCGCGCTGCGCTGGCGCAGGCCCGACAGGTAGGCCAGGTCGGTCAGGTGGGTCGGATCGCTGGCCTGCATCGCGCCGGCCTGGGCGAAAGCGGCGCGGTAGATGGCCTGGTTGCCGGCCAGCACCGCCGTGTGCGATTGTGTGGCTGCCGAACCGGCCTCGCTCTCGCCGGCCTTCAGCACGATCAGCGGCTTGTCCGCCGCGCGCATCCGCGCCGCGGCGTCGATAAAGCGCGGGCCGTTGCGCAGGCCCTCGACGTAGCCGACCACGGCGCCGGTCCGGGCATCGTCGGCGAGGTAGCCGAGATAGTCGGCATAGTCCAGGCAGGCTTCGTTGCCGGTATTGATGAACTGGTGAAAGCCCACGTCCATCTGCCGGCCGGTGGCATAGACGATGGCGCACACATTGCCGCTCTGCGTCAGCAGGCTGACGGCGCCGGGGCCGTCCTGCGGCGGGTAGGCGCGGAAGGTGGTGGCAAAGGCGGTGATGGCGCGCGTGGTCAGGTTGGCCAGCCCCATGCAGTTGGGCCCGGCGATGGCCATGCCGCTTGCGCGCGCGAAAGCGGTCAGCGCCGCCTGGCGCGCGACGCCGGCTTCGCCCGCCTCGGCAAAGCCCGACGCATAGAGGATGGCGGCGCGGATGCCGCGGGCATGGCAGCGCTGCAGCTGCGGCAACACTTCGTCGGCGCCGAGCGCCAGCACCGCCACGTCCGGCACCGCCGGCAGGGACTCGACATCGGGATAGCAGGCCAGCCCGGCGATCTCCGCGTAGCGCGGATTGACCGGGTAAACCTGGCCTCGGTAGCCAAGACGCTGCAGGTGGTCGAGCGCGACGCCGCCGATGCGGCTGGTATCGCGCGAGGCGCCGATGATGGCGATCGAGGCGGGCTCAAGCAGCTGCGCCAGTTCGGTGCGGCCAGCGCGTACCGGTGGCCGCGCCGTGTTGGAAAGTGGCATCTTTGTCTCCATCCTTCCTCTGCCGGAAGGGTGACCCGATTCAAGCGTATCGGGTGGATGGGGACAAGCGGACGGACGCTCGGTGTGCACAATGTGCACAATTTCCGGTTCGGCCGGCAGCGGGGATGCTGCAACGGCCTGTAGCAGGATTTCAGTTGGCTTGAGAGCAGCGACGCCACCAAGCCCGACGATCGAAGCACGTTCTGCGGATTTTTGTCGTTGCCCCCTTTCAAAACCCGCCAACGTTGATGTAGAATCCGCGCTTCGCTGAAAACGCGATGAATTCCCCGATAGCTCAGTCGGTAGAGCGACGGACTGTTAATCCGCAGGTCCCTGGTTCGAGCCCAGGTCGGGGAGCCAAAGTACGCGGGAGTAGCTCAGTTGGTAGAGCGCAACCTTGCCAAGGTTGAGGTCGCGAGTTCGAGACTCGTCTCCCGCTCCAAATCTTCCGGTGTTCGCCGGAGCGTGCGCCCATGTGGCTCAGTGGTAGAGCACTCCCTTGGTAAGGGAGAGGTCGGCAGTTCGATCCTGCCCATGGGCACCACCCCCTTTCGTTTCCCTTCTGTTTTTTCGTTTCGCCCCGCACGGCGCCGCGGCTAGCCGCCCTGGTCCTTTGGCCAGAACGTGATGTTGATGCTCGACGGCGCGACACCGTTCTCGTCGCGCGGCAACGGGTCCGAGCGCGCGACCGCGCGCAGCACGGCGTTGTCCCACCCGGCGTTGCCGCTCGACTTGGCCAGCCGCGTCGACAGCACCGAGCCGTCCGGCGCCATGTGCACCGCCACCACCGCCGCCGGATTGCCGGCGACGTCTTCGTTGAAGATGATGTTCGGCTTGACCCGCTGCCGGACCCGTTCTGCATAGCCCGACGAAGGCCGCGCGGAGGTGCCGGAACCGGTCCCCGCGTTGGCGTGGCCCGCCTGTGCCTGCAACCGCGCCAGTTCGCCCTGGCGCCGCGTGTTGTCGGCCTGGCGCAGTTCTTCCTGCGCCTTGCGTTGTGCTTCCTTGCGGGCCGCGTCGGCGCGGGCCTGGTTTTCACGCTGCCGGGCCTGCTGCGCTTCGTCGCGGGCGGCACGTTCGGCCTTGCGCTGCTTTTCCTGCAGCGAGATATCGGCGTCCTCCTCCTCGACGGGCTTTGGCGTCGGCGTCGGCGTGACCGCCGGCGGGGGGATGACCACTTCAGGCACGGACTCCCACAGTTCGGCTGTCACGCCTTCCGGCACGGCGTTGCGCCAGCGCACGCCGTAGTAGAGCAGGGCACCCAGCAGCAGGTGCATCAGCAGGGCCAGCAGGAAGCAGCGCATGGTGCCCCGTTCCGGCACCGGCTGGTAGGGATAGGCGACAGCTTGCATGGCGGTGGCTGCGGCGGAACCCCGGCCGCTTGTCCAGGAATCAACTTCATTCTATGAAGTGCGGCGTGCCGAACCAAGGTAGAGGGAACGGCACCTTCCCAGGCCAATCTGTACGGACAGTGTCGGAATCGGCGCAAAATTGCCGTTTGACTTTTCAAGACGACTGGTCATATTATTCCAGCCATGGCCCGCACCGCAGACAAGACCGACATCCCGAACCGCCTGACCAAGGCAGGGCGCGAACTGTTTTCGCGCCACGGCTACAACGCCACCGGCATCCAGCAGATCACCGACCATGCCGGCGTGCCGAAGGGGTCGTTCTACAACCATTTCGACAGCAAGGAAGCGTTCGCCGCGGCGATCATCGCGCAGTACGCGGCGTACCTGCAGCGGTCGTGGGAAGCCATGATGGAAGCGGCGCCGCCGCAGCCGATGGCGGCGATCCGCTATGTCTTCGAGCGGATGATTGCCCACCACGAAGCCAAAACGGAGCGCGCCGGCTGCCTGGTCGGCAATTTCGCCGCGGAAATCGCCTCGTCCAGCGACACCTGCCGCGTGGCGCTGCAGGCGGCGCAACTGGCCTGGCGCGAGCGCCTGGCCGGCATGATCGCCGACGCCCAGGCGGATGGCGCCATCCGCACGGATATCGCGGCCGCCGAACTGTCCGGCCTGGCCTGGGATACCTGGGAAGGCGCCTTGCTGCGCATGAAGCTCGAACGCTCGGTCGAGCCGTTGCGCCGCAGCGTCGACCTGATGTTCAACCACCTGTTCCAGCCGGCCGCTGCTGTTTCTGCTGCGGCCGGCCAATCACCAACCTCGGAGTAAGCCATTCATGGGTGCACAGAACGAAGCCTTTCTCGCCGATGCGCTGTTCCAGCCGGTCAGGCTGGGCAAGCTTGAACTCGCCAACCGCATGGCCATGGCGCCGCTGACGCGCAGCCGCGCCGACGACGACCTGGTGCCGACCGACATGGTGGTCGAGTACTACAGCCAGCGCGCCAGCGTGGGCCTGATCATTGCCGAGGCCACGCAGGTCTCGACCACGGCCCAGGGCTACACCAACACGCCTGGCATCTATACGCCGGAGCAGATCGCAGCCTGGAAGCAGGTGACCGACGCGGTGCACGCGAAGGGCGGCAGGATCTTCCTGCAGATCTGGCACACCGGGCGCATGTCGCACACGCATTTCCAGCCGGACAACCAGGCGCCGGTGGCGCCGTCGGCCATCGCGGCCAACGCCAAGACCTTTATCAACGGCCAGGGCTACGTCGAATGCTCGCTGCCGCGCGCGCTGGAGGCGGGCGAGATTGCCGGCATCGTCGATGACTTCCGCACCGCCGCGGCCAACGCCATCCGCGCCGGCTTCGACGGTGTCGAAGTGCACGGTGCCCACGGCTACCTGCTCGATGCCTTCCTGCGCGACGGCACCAACAAGCGCACCGACGCCTACGGCGGCAGCGTCGAGAACCGCGCGCGCTTCCTGCTCGAAGTCATGGCCGCGGTGATCGCGGAGATCGGTGCCGAACGTGTCGGCGTGCGCCTGGCGCCGGTGTCGCCGGTCAACGATGCGCTGGAAAGCAACCCGAAGCCGCTGTTCGAGCACGTCGTGCGCGAACTGGAAAAGCTGCACCCGGTGTATATCCATGTGGTGGAAGGCCACACCGGCGGCCCGCGCGACAACGTGCCGTTCGACTACGAAGCGCTGCACCGCCTGTACAGCGGCGTGTGGATGGTCAACAACGGCTACTCGAAGGAAATGGCCGAGGAAGCCATCCGCAGCGGCCGCGCCGACATGGTGTCGTTCGGCCGCAAGATGATCACCAACCCGGACCTGCCGCGCCGCTTCCGCGAAAACCAGCCGCTGAACAAGCCGTTCGAGGACGCATCGCTCTACGGCGGCAACGGCCCGCACGGCTACGTCGACTATCCGGCGCTGGCCTGAGCCGGCCCCGAGCGTCAGGAACCCCGGTGCGTCGCCAGCGCACGCTCGATGCACCGGAGCATCTCGGTTTCGTCAAACGGCTTGCCGAGGAAGCAGGCCGCACCGGCGGCCCGTGCGCGCAGCGCGAAATCCTGCAGGTCGAACGCCGTCATGAAAATGACCGGCACGCGCAAGCCGCGCGCACGCAGCGCTTCACACAGCGCGAAGCCGTTCATGCCCGGCATCTGCACATCGGTGATCACGCAGTCGATGCGGTCGATCGACGATGACTGCAGCAATGCCGGCCCATCCGCGTACATCTCCACCGCCATGCCGAAGGCGCGCACCAGCCTGCCGATGGCATGCCGCACGGCAGCGTCGTCGTCGACGATGGCAATGACCGGCGTGGCATTCACACGGTCTCCCCGGGCCGGGCGCGTGACCGGAGCCGGTCAGTGCGTTGCGCCGTCCACGGGCGCCTTGCTGGCGGCGTTCAGCGTCGGGCCTGGGGTGCCGGTGATCTTGGGCACGCATTCCGAATGGAACCATGCAATGGTGACCGGCTCGCCGGCGAGCAGGCGCTTGACCGGCGGCACCACCTGTTCGCCGATCAGCATGCCGAGCAGGCCGACCAGCGCCACCACGGGCGGCGCCGGCGAACGGACCTGCATCAGCGCGTAGATGATGCCGACAAGAATGCCGGCGCCGAGGGAGACAAGGTAAAGCTTCATCGGAAAGCCTCCAGCAAGAAATACATGAGGATCAGTGACGCGCTGCCGGGGCAGGCGGCAATCCGACGCCGAGCAGGTGCCGCACGCGCGGCGGCTTGTCGCCGGCATGGAAGCGGGTGACCTCGCGCTGCAGGTCGGCATCGGCATGAGGCACGCGCTCGTGCTGGCGCAAATGCTCGGCCCACGATTCGACCAGGAACCACTCTGTCAGCAGCTCCGGGTTGGCCGGGTCTTCCAGCACTCCCCAGTTGAAGGCCCCGTCGCGCAGGCGTTCTTCGGAAAGCTGGTGGACCGCGCGCAGGAAGGCATCGCGGTCCGGCGCGCGCACGCAGTATTCGATCAGGATCATGACCGGGCCGCGGTCATGCGCGATATCGGCGGCGCCTTCGGGTTCGGGCCAGTGCCGTGCCGGCCCCAGGTCCTCTTCGCCGCGGGGCAGGCGCAGCCGGTGCAGCAGCAGCGCTGCCGCCAGCATGCCGACCGCCGCCACCAGCAGCCCGCCGGGCGTGCCCAGCGCCTGCGCGACAAAGCCCCACACCAGGCTGCCCGCCGCCATCGCGCCGTTGAACACCATCTGGTAGACCGCGAGCGCGCGGCCGCGCACCCAGTTGGGCAGGATCGCCTGCGCCACGCCGCCGAGTGTCGTCAGCGCGATGATCCAGGCCGCGCCCAGGAACAGCAGCAGCAACAGGGCGATCCAGACCGGCGGCGCCACGCATAGCCCGGCCATCACCACCGCGGTGGTGATGGCAGACAGCAGCATCAGCCCGTCGGCGTCCAGCCGCCGCTGCAGCCGCGGCAGGACCAGCGCACCGAGGATCGCGCCCAGCCCGACCGCGCCCAGCAGCACGCCATAGAGGCTGGCGCCGCCTTTCAGCAGTTGCCTGGCCACCAGCGGCAACAGCGCCCAGATGCTGCTGCCGAAGGCAAAGTGCACCGCGGCCCGCGCCAGCACCACATGCAGCTTGCTGTGGGCGCGGGTAAAGCGCAGCCCGGCGCGGAACGCGCCCAGGAAATGCTCGCGCAGCGGGTCGGCGGCGCGCACCGGGCGTTTCCACCACAGCAGCGCGGCGACCACGAAGACATAGCTGAGCAGGTCCATGCCATAGGTGACGGCCGCGCCGAACGCCGCCAGCAGCAGGCCGCCGGCAGCCGGGCCGATCGCACGGGCAATGTTGACACCCAGGGAATTGAGCGCCACCGCGCGCTTGAGTTCTTGCTGCGGCACCAGCTCGGGCACGATCGATTGCCACGTCGGCCCCATCAAAGCCGCACCGACACCGCCCAGGAAAGCCATGCCGATCAGGATCTCGATCGTCAGCGCATTGCGCCAGGCCAGCATCGCCAGCGTGCCGCTGACCAGCGCCAGCCCGACCTGGATCGCGATCAGGAAGCGGCGCCGGTCGAGGATGTCGGACAGCACGCCGGCAGGGATCGCCAGCAGGAATACCGGCAAGGTCGCGGCGGCCTGGATCGTTGCGACCGCGGCCGGCGACGACGACAGGTCGGTGGCCAGCCAGGCGCTGGCCACGTCGCGCATGAAGCTGCCGACGTTGCCGAGGATGGTGGCCGCCCACAGCACGGCAAACGTCGCCTGCGCCATCGGCGCGAAGGCGCCGCCGTCGGCGGTGCGGGACGGGGAGGGTGTTGCTTGCTCTGCCATTTTGGTCAGCCGTGCCGGGTTGCGCGCTCGTGCAGGTCGTGCCAGGCTACCAGCAGGAAGCCGCCGGCCAGGCCGAGGTGCTCGAAGAACGCGTTGGTTATCATGAAGCGGGCTTCCGGCGGGGTTTCCCAGAAGCGGTTGGCGATGAAGGTTGCGCCGACCGTGAACGCCGCCAGCGCCAGCGCGCCCAGCCAGCGCCGCCAGCCCAGCAGGATCATGGCGCAGGCGCCCAGTTCCAGCACGATGGTGGCGGCCGCCATCGGCACCGGCGGATTCAGCCCGAAGTGCCGCATCTCTGCCACCGCGCCGGGAAAGTCGGCCAGCTTGAACAGGCCGCCCTGCAGGTAGGCCGCACAAAGCAGCAGCAGGGCCAGCCAATGCATCCAGCGCGGCAGCCCGGTGGCGCCGGTGGACGCCTGGGGAAGGGAAGTCATCGGTTCAGGCATGGCCGGTCTCGGTTGGCTAAGGTCAGAAGGCCCAGCACGAGCAGCCCAGCGCGCCCCAGAACGTGCTCTCGTCCGAGGCCGGCACGCCGGCGGTCCAGGCCCTGGCGTGCGCATGGCCATGGACGCCGCACGAACTCGCGCATCCGCACGCCGTGTTCAGCGCCAGCTTGCGCGCTTCGGGCCGCGGCTGGTAGCCGCCCACGTGGCGCACCGGCGACCAGTCCGGCATCGGCGGAGGCAGTGCCGGCGACAGCTTGCCGAAGTCGGCGTCGCCATAGACCACCTTGCCGCCCAGGATAGTCAGCACCGAGGTGATGTCCTGGATGTCGTCGCCGGGCACGCTGAAGTAATCGGCCGACAGCACCGCGAGGTCGGCGAGCTGGCCGGCCTTGATCTGGCCCTTCTTGCCGACTTCCGAGGAGAACCACGTGTTGGCCTCGGTCCACAGCCGCAGCGCGGTCTCGCGGTCGAGCAGGTTGGCCTGCGGGTACATCGCCATGCCGCCCACGGTCTTGCCGGTGGTCAGCCAGTACAGCGACACCCACGGGTTGTACGAGGCCACGCG
>NZ_JADGMP010000038.1:0-3057 GCF_015549295.1 Cupriavidus sp. IK-TO18 | reverse complement strand
GTTCGGGATGGGAAGGGGTGGTTCCAGCTCGCTATGGTCACCAGGCATGAGGGGTTGTGGCGCTGGGGTTCAAGCCAGCGTCACGAATCGGGATGTAGTTGGGGTTGTGCGTATCTGGCACAGACACGATCACACACACCAGGTGAAACACACTGGTTATAGGATCAAGCCTTACGGGCAATTAGTACTGGTTAGCTTAACGCATTACTGCGCTTCCACACCCAGCCTATCAACGTCCTGGTCTCGAACGACCCTTCAAGGAGGTCAAGCCTCCAGGGAATCCTCATCTTCAGGCGAGTTTCCCGCTTAGATGCTTTCAGCGGTTATCTCTTCCGTACATAGCTACCCTGCGATGCCTCTGGCGAGACAACAGGTACACCAGCGGTACGTCCACTCCGGTCCTCTCGTACTAGGAGCAGCCCCCGTCAAGATTCCAACGCCCACGGCAGATAGGGACCAAACTGTCTCACGACGTTTTAAACCCAGCTCACGTACCTCTTTAAATGGCGAACAGCCATACCCTTGGGACCGGCTACAGCCCCAGGATGAGATGAGCCGACATCGAGGTGCCAAACACCGCCGTCGATATGAACTCTTGGGCGGTATCAGCCTGTTATCCCCAGAGTACCTTTTATCCGTTGAGCGATGGCCCTTCCATTCAGAACCACCGGATCACTATGTCCTGCTTTCGCACCTGCTCGACTTGTCGGTCTCGCAGTTAAGCACGCTTTTGCCATTGCACTTTAGGTACGATGTCCGACCGTACCAAGCGTACCTTCGAACTCCTCCGTTACACTTTGGGAGGAGACCGCCCCAGTCAAACTGCCTACCATGCACTGTCCCCGACCCGGATTCACGGGCCAAGGTTAGAACCTCAAACAAACCAGGGTGGTATTTCAAGGACGGCTCCACGTGAACTGGCGTCCACGCTTCAAAGCCTCCCACCTATCCTACACAGATCGGTTCAAAGTCCAATGCAAAGCTACAGTAAAGGTTCATGGGGTCTTTCCGTCTAGCCGCGGGGAGATTGCATCATCACAAACACTTCAACTTCGCTGAGTCTCGGGAGGAGACAGTGTGGCCATCGTTACGCCATTCGTGCAGGTCGGAACTTACCCGACAAGGAATTTCGCTACCTTAGGACCGTTATAGTTACGGCCGCCGTTTACCGGGACTTCAATCAAGAGCTTGCACCCCATCATTTAATCTTCCGGCACCGGGCAGGCGTCACACCCTATACGTCCACTTTCGTGTTTGCAGAGTGCTGTGTTTTTATTAAACAGTCGCAGCCACCATTTTATTGCAACCCCTTCACCCTTCTGGCGCAGGCCAGTCAAGCTACCAGGGCGTACCTTATCCCGAAGTTACGGTACCAATTTGCCGAGTTCCTTCTCCCGAGTTCTCTCAAGCGCCTTAGAATACTCATCTCGCCCACCTGTGTCGGTTTGCGGTACGGTCTCGTATGACTGAAGCTTAGAGGCTTTTCTTGGAACCACTTCCAATTGCTTCGCAGCACTAGGCCGCTCGCCCCACATCCTTGAATCCCGCGCCCGGATTTGCCTGAGCGCCTTCTCCAATGCAGGGACCGGGACTTCCAACACCCGGACAACCTTCCGCGATCCGTCCCCCCATCGCATCATACGACGGTGCAGGAATATTAACCTGCTTCCCATCAGCTACGCATCTCTGCCTCGCCTTAGGGGCCGACTCACCCTACGCCGATGAACGTTGCGTAGGAAACCTTGGGCTTACGGCGAGGGGGCCTTTCACCCCCTTTATCGCTACTCATGTCAGCATTCGCACTTCTGATACCTCCAGCATCCTTTACAAGACACCTTCACAGGCTTACAGAACGCTCTCCTACCACGCACTTGCGTGCGTCCGCAGCTTCGGTATATAGCTTAGCCCCGTTACATCTTCCGCGCAGGACGACTCGATCAGTGAGCTATTACGCTTTCTTTAAAGGGTGGCTGCTTCTAAGCCAACCTCCTGACTGTTTTAGCCTTCCCACTTCGTTTCCCACTTAGCTATATTTGGGGACCTTAGCTGGCGGTCTGGGTTGTTTCCCTCTTGACACCGGACGTTAGCACCCGATGTCTGTCTCCCGTGATTGCACTCTTCGGTATTCGGAGTTTGCTATGGCGGGGTAATCAGCAATAGACCCCCCAACCATGACAGTGCTCTACCCCCGAAGGTGAGACACGAGGCACTACCTAAATAGTTTTCGGAGAGAACCAGCTATTTCCAGATTTGTTTAGCCTTTCACCCCTATCCACAGCTCATCCCCTAACTTTTCAACGTTAGTGGGTTCGGTCCTCCAGTACGTGTTACCGCACCTTCAACCTGGCCATGGATAGATCATCTGGTTTCGGGTCTACACCCAGCGACTCAACGCCCTGTTCGGACTCGCTTTCGCTACGCCTGCCCTAATCGGTTAAGCTTGCCACTGAATGTAAGTCGCTGACCCATTATACAAAAGGTACGCCGTCACCCGTTTCCAGGCTCCGACTGTTTGTATGCATGCGGTTTCAGGATCTATTTCACTCCCCTCCCGGGGTTCTTTTCGCCTTTCCCTCACGGTACTGGTTCACTATCGGTCGATCACGAGTATTTAGCCTTGGAGGATGGTCCCCCCATCTTCAGACAGGATTTCACGTGTCCCGCCCTACTTGTCGTACACCTAGTTCCACAACGCTGTTTTCGCATACAGGGCTATCACCTGCTAGGGCCGGGCTTTCCATCCCGTTCTGCTAACAACACTGCTAAAGAGTACAAGGCTCTTCCCATTTCGTTCGCCACTACTTTGGGAATCTCGGTTGATTTCTGTTCCTGCAGCTACTTAGATGTTTCAGTTCGCCGCGTTCGCTTCCCACACCTATGGATTCAGTGTGGGATGACCCATACGGGCCGGGTTTCCCCATTCGGACATCTCCGGATCAAAGCTCGTTTGCCAGCTCCCCGAAGCTTTTCGCAGGCTACCGCGTCCTTCATCGCCTGTGATCGCCAAGGCATCCACCACATGCACTTGTTCGCTTGACCCTATAACAAGTGTGTCTC
>NZ_JADGMP010000037.1:0-22579 GCF_015549295.1 Cupriavidus sp. IK-TO18 | reverse complement strand
CTGGCCAAGGGCGAGGCAATCACGCAGGACACCTCGACGCTGGAGAACCCGGCGATCCTGGACCAGCTCAAGCAGGCACAGTAACCCTTCCGCCGTGCCCCCTACCAGCCCGCCGCCGCGTTCCCGCGCGCCGGCGGGTTTGTTACGATAGCGCCCCACCGACCACGGACCGCCGCCCATGCCTGATGCCCAGTCGCGCTTCCGCCGCCGGCTGCTGCTGTACTACGGCCTGTTCACGCTGGGGTTGTTTGGCTTCGTCGGCATGATGGGGCTGCTGGAGCGTTCCAACGCCGATGCCTTGTGGCTCGGCTATGTCTTCCTCTTCATCACCATCGCGATCTATGCCTGCATCGGGCTGATCTGCCGCACCTCCGACCTCAACGAGTATTACGTCGCCTCGCGGCGCGTGCCGGCCCTGTTCAACGGCATGGCGATCGCCGCCGACTGGATGAGCGCCGCGTCCTTCATCGGGCTGGCCGGCATCCTGTTCGCATCCGGCTACGAGGGCCTCGCCTACGTCATGGGCTGGACCGGAGGCTATTGCCTGGTGGCCTTCCTGCTGGCGCCATACCTGCGCAAGTACGGCGGCTACACCATTCCGGATTTTCTCGCCGCGCGCTATGGCAACGGCAAGCCCGGCGGCAACCTGCCGGTGCGCGCGATCGCGGTGCTGGCGGCGTCGCTGTGTTCGTTCGTCTACCTGGTGGCGCAGATCCAGGGGGTAGGGCTGGTGGTGACGCGCTTCATCGGCGTGGAATTCGCCGTTGGCATCTTCTTCGGCCTGGCCGGCATCCTGGTGTGCTCGTTCCTGGGCGGCATGCGCGCGGTCACGTGGACGCAGGTGGCGCAGTACATCATGATGATCGTCGCCTTCCTGGTCACGGTCTCGATGATCGCGTGGAAGCATCACCAGGAAGCGGTGCCGCAGCTCAGCTACGGCACGCTGCTGGCGCAGCTCGATGCGCGCGAGCAGGAACTGGAGCGCGAGCCCGCCGAGCAGGCCGTGCGCGAGTACTACAAGCAGCAGGCCATCCTGCTGCAGGAGCGCATCGCCCGGCTGCCGGCATCCTTCCAGCAGGAGCGCGACACGCTGGACGCGCGGCTGCAGGACCTGCGTGCGCGCAATGCGCCGCTGCGCGAAATCAAGGCGCTGGAACGCGAGCGCCTGGAATTCCCGCGCGATCCCGCCGCCGCACAGCAGCAGTGGAACCTGCAGCGCGAAGACGCACTTGCGCGCAGCCGGCATTCGATGTCGTCCACCGAGCCATACCCGGCGGCGTCCGAGCAGGAGCGCAAGACCAAGCGGCTCAATTTCGTGCTGCTTGTGTTCTGCCTGATGGTCGGCACCGCCAGCCTGCCGCATATCCTGACGCGCCTCTACACCACGCCCTCCGTCAAGGAGACCCGCAACTCGGTGGCCTGGGCCGTGTTCTGCATTGCGCTGCTGTACGTGTCCGCGCCGACGCTGGCCGCGCTGGTCAAGTACGAGTTCTTCGAGCACCTGGTCGGCACGTCGTATGCGGAACTGCCGCAATGGGTGGTGCAATGGCGCAAGGTCGATCCGCCGGTATTCGGCATCCGCGACGTCAACGGCGACGGCATCGTGCAATGGGCCGAGATCCTGCTGCAGCCCGACATGATCGTCCTGGCCGCCCCGGAGATCGCCGGACTGCCTTATGTCATCTCCGGCCTGATCGCCGCCGGCGCGCTGGCGGCGGCGCTGTCGACCGCCGACGGCCTGCTGCTCACCATCGCCAATGCGCTGTCGCACGACGTCTTCTATCACATGGTCGACCGCCAGGCGAGCCACCAGCGCCGCGTCACCACGGCCAAGATCGTGTTGCTGGGCGTTGCCTTGTTCGCTTCATACGTTACATCGCTGCGCCCAGGCAACATCCTGTTCCTGGTCGGCGCTGCCTTCTCGCTGGCGGCATCGAGTTTTTTCCCCGTGCTGGTGCTGGGCATCTTCTGGCGCCGGACGACTGCGGCCGGCGCTGTCGCCGGCATGTCCGCCGGGCTTGGCGTGGCGGTCTACTACATCTTCGTCAACTACCCGTTCTTCACCCGCATGACCGGCATTTTCGGCAACCGCTGGTTCGGCGTCGACCCGATCGCTTCCGGCGCCTTTGGCGTGCCCGCGGGGTTTGCGGTAGCGATCATCGTCAGCCTGCTCACGCCGCGCAACGCGCCGGTGATCGACAGGCTGGTGACGTATTTGCGTCGGGGCTAGGAGGGCGCCGCACGAACTTGTAGATTCGTCGGGCAACTCTGCTATAATCGCGGACTTCCCGGAGAGATGGATGAGTGGTTTAAGTCGCACGCCTGGAAAGCGTGTATAGGTTAATAGCCTATCGGGGGTTCGAATCCCCCTCTCTCCGCCAGAACATCCGCAGTGAGCCGAAGCCGTCCAATTGGACGGCTTTTTTGCTTTCTGCGCCGACCCGCACGGGATGCGCACGGGATGCGCACGGGATGCGCGCGGGATGCGCGCGGGGCGCCGGAACTGCCATAGCAGGGTCACCGGGCCTGTTGTTCGGACAGAGGCCGACTCCGGCAAAGAAAAGCCCTCGGCCAGGGTGGGCGAGGGCATGAAGGGCTTGAAGAAAGTGGGCAAGTCACGGAAACGCCCATAACCATGTTCGTGCAATCGCCCGGGGCGCGCATCCCTCTAAACAGAGGTGCCGCCAGGTTCGGCAGCGTCCTGACAGGGCCTGCATGAAAAAAAGAGCCCGCACAGCGGCGGGCTTTGGGTAGAAAGCCGAGAGGGGTCAACTCACGACCCGAGCATTCTCCGGCAAATGTAAAGACATTTGCATCCCCATTCGGTGGGGAGCTATTTCCATCGCTGTTTCGACGAGGACGCAGCGCAGCCTTATTCGAAGGTCCCGGCCGCTTTGGAAAGCGTCCACCCAAGCCCCAGACACAATCCAATCCATGCCGCCGAAATCAAGGCAACGTCATGCCAGTTCATCGTCCGGCGCCCAGGGCGGCGCAGCTTGAATGTGTCCCGCGACGAAGGCATGGCCGTCTCCTTCGGAAAGCATGGGGGAAGGCTAGGGCAACCCTGCCGGAATTCACGGGCTCAGTTGTAAAGATTTGTTGCGGTGCGGATGGGCCACAGCCTCTTTGCGCCAACCAAAGAAAAAGCCCTCGGCCAGGGTAGTCGAGGGCTTGAAGTAGTGGTGGGCGAGTCGCGGAACCGCCCATGACGATGGTCGTATAGCCGCATGGGATGGCGCATCCCTCTAAATAGAGGTGTTGTGCCTGGACGACGACACCCGGTCAACGGATCGCGACCTGGCGGGGCTTGCCCTAGTGAAGGCAAAGAAAAAGCCCTCGGCCAGGGTAGGCGAGGGCTTGAAATGGCGTTGGGCGTGTCGCAGTCCGCCCGGTCTTATCGTCGCCGTTGCCGGCACGGCGCGCATCCCCAATTCTGGGGATGAAAAAAAGCCCGCACGAATGCGGGCTGCGGGAAATGCCGAGAGGGGTCAACTCACGACACCTTGATTCTGGCCAGGAAGTGCTGCAACGAACACCCCCACATGGGTGAATGGCGTCACTGCTTCAACGCCGCGCCAGCCGGCAATCCGATGCAAATTGCGCATAACCTCGCGCTGGGGCGTGTGGAAGAATTGTTTCATTCTCTCCACCGCCTGAAGCACAATGACCGACCCCGTCGTCCACCTCAATGGTTCCCTCACCCCGCTATCCGAAGCCCGCATTCCGGTCCTCGACCGCGGCTTTATTTTTGGCGATGGCATCTATGAGGTCATCCCGTACTACGGTGGCAAGCCGTTCCGCGGTACACAGCATCTCGCGCGCCTGCACCGCAGCCTGGAGGCGATCGGGATACCCGACCCGCACAGCGCCGAGCAGTGGCAGGCACTGATCGGCGAAGTGGTCCGTGCCAACGGGATGTCGGACCAGATGATCTATATCCAGGTGACGCGCGGCGTAGCCCGGCGTGCGCATGCCTTCCCCAAGGAAGTCGTGCCGACGGTGCTTATCATGACCAACCCGATGGCGCTGCCGCCCGCTCACATGCGCGAACAGGGCGTGGCCTGCGTGACGATGGAGGACCGGCGCTGGCTGAACTGCCAGATCAAGTCGACCTCGCTGCTGGGCAACGTAATGGCAGCGCAGCATGCCGCCGAGCACGGCGTGATCGAGGCGATCCAGTTCCGCGACGGCTGGCTGACCGAGGCCTCGTCGTCCAACGTCTGGGTGGTGCGCGATGGCCGCGTGCTGGCGCCGCCCAAGGACAACCTGATCCTGGAAGGCATCCGCTACGGCTTTATGGAAGAGGTTTGCGCGGCGCTGGAGATTCCGCTGGAAGCGCGCCGGATCGCCAGGGAGGACGTGTTCGGGGCGGACGAAGTGTTGCTGTCGTCGGCAAGCAAGGAGCTGCTGCCGGTGGTTACGATCGACGGGCGCACCGTCGGCGCCGGCGTGCCCGGACCGGTCTTCGCGCGGCTCTACTCGGCCTACCAGGCCGCGATCGCCGCACTTTGAACCACGCGGGCGCACCATGCTAGGATGCCAGCGCATGCATCGAGGAGTCAGTCATGGCCAAGCGCGAGCGTGGCCGGCGTGCCCTTCGGGACGAGGTCAGCCGGCGCATCCAGCAAATCTATGAAGTCGGCGAGGACGGCGCCAAAGTCCGCGTGCCCGCGCCGGTGCCGCATGCGCGCGATGCCCGCGGCCGCAACTGGGACATGAGCGGCTTTGGCAACGCAACCGGTTATGAGGCCAGCATCCGCGCGGTGGTCGACAAGGTGCGCGACGAGTTCGACCTGAACGAGTCGCTCGAGAACCGCGCGCCCAATCCGTTCGGCGACTGAGGCGGCTCACAGCGTAAGCGGCTATGGTCCGGGCGCCGGTTCCGGGCGGTCAAGCGTTCGGACGGAGGGCTGGGCTGCCGGCCGGCGGTCGCCAGTGGACTGATTATCGGTTGCTGCGACGCGGACTGAAAGATCAAGCAGCCGGGCTTCGCGGTGCTTCACGCAACACTTGCAATGGGGCCGGGTAAGGTCAGGTGCGGCCGGGTGCGGCCGGGTGCGGTGGGGTAGGCCGGGTAAGCCGGGTAAGCTGGGTAAGGGCTCGGACCGTGTGCTAGAGTTTTCAGACACCTTTGTGTTACGGCACTTCCCGCAACGACGTTTCCAGAACGTTTCTCAAGGAGATGGATCATGGCGAGTGAAACCCGGCCGAACCTGAAAGCTTTCGTGCAGACCGCTCCCCAGGCTGGGCGCTATGTCTGGGTGATCGCGCTGGTCGACTTCGATGCGCGGCAGGTCCGGCGCGCCATCGTCTCGGATGACACCTTCACCACTGCGGACGCCGCGCGCGATGCCGGCGACGCTCAGCTCAAGGCGATGGCAGAGGATCACTGATGCCGCCGGCGTGCAGGCGAGTGTTGCGCGCCGGCATCTTTGTGATCCACCGAAACCCTTTCTTACATGGCGCCGCGGCGGGCGCGCGCTAGACTGTGCGCGTGTTCCTCCACGAGAAAGGGATTCCATGACACATCTCGCGCTCCGGCCGGTCCGGATTGTCTTGCTGGCGGCAATGCTGGGTTCCGGCCTCGCCTTCAGTGCGGCGTCGATCGCCCAGGTGTCGGTCAATATTGCCATCGGCGTGCCGCCGCCGGCGCCGATGTACGAGGCCATTCCCATCCCGCGCCCTGGCTATGTCTGGATGCCGGGCTACTGGGACTGGGACGACCACCACCATAAGCACGCGTGGAAGAAGGGCCGCTGGGAACGCGAGCGGCCGGGCTATGTCTATGAGTCGCCGCGCTGGATCCAGTCGCGCGATGGCTGGGTGCTGGTGCCGGGCCGCTGGGACCAGGGCGGCCACGGTGGCAAGGGCAATGGCAAGGGAGGCAAGAAGGACTACCACTGTCCGCCGGGCCACGCCAAGAAAGGCGAATGCTGAGGCGTGCGCCGGCGCCGCAAGGTGACGCCGGCCATGGTTGCCATGCTACGATCCCCGCCATGACTCCCGCGCCCGCAGGGTGCATCGGCAGTGGACCCGGAGGTAGCGATGGCAAGGCACGTCTTCACGCGCGCGCAGTATCTCGACATCCTCAATGACAGCCTGCGCAAGCATCCCGGCTGGCAGCCCGGCATGGCCTTCGTCTTCCTGCCGCCGGGTGCGGATGCCAGCCAGGCGACGGCGGTAGGCTGCACCGGCCCGATGGACGCCATCCCGGTCTACGCGGAAATCCAGCGCGTGGCGGCCGAGCTGATCGAAGTCAGCGACACGTAACGCGACTCGTCGCATGTTCCAGCGCGCGGTCGTTGCCGTGCCCGGCCGCAGCCTGCGCGTACAATGCCGGCCTCGACAGACTTTCGGAAATTGCCGTGAAGAAAACGGACCTGGAAAAGAACAAGGGCCTGAAGATTGCCAACAGCCTGAAACAGGCCTCGGCGGCCCGGGGCGGGATTCCTGGCGGCGCCGGGGCGCGGCCGGATCGCCGTGAACAGCGCCGGCTGGACCAGGAGCAGGGCCTGGTGCCGTTCGCGTGCAAGCTGGACGGCACGCTGGCGCGGCGCCTGCAGGCGCTGGCCGTCAATCATCCCGGTGGCATGACCGGCCTGCTCAATGAACTGCTGACGGGCGCGCTGCCGCCGGAGCAGGACCAGGCCTGATAAATGCGCGGCCGCGCAGGCGGCCGCAACGATCCGGCGGGGCTGGAAGCGGGTGGGTCAGTCCTCTTCCTCCTCGTCGAGGAATTCGCGGCGCAGCATCCAGTTGGCAATGGCTTCGTCGCAGACGCGCTTGAACTTCTGCTTGTCCGGCATCTTGTCGAACAACTGGAAGTTGACCAGTGCCATGCCGGCGTCGGTGATATAGAACATCCGGCGCGGATCGTCATGGTGGACGATGCGGCCGTCGATGGCGTCTTCCTCGCTCTCGGCCGGCATGTCTTCCAGCTCGACCACGCGGCAGGTAAAGCGCGGGCTGCGGGTATGGGTCAGATACTCGAACTCGTCGTGCATGACCTCGCCGCTCTTGCCGGCGATAACGGCGAAGCCCCAGATAAAGCGGGGCATCGGCAGATCGGACAGATCTTCAATCTCGTCCATGGTGTTCTCCCTGATTCAATCCCCGCATTATCGCCCGGAACGCCGTTGCCTCAAACGTCGGCGTCGGATCCGGCAATGATGCTTGCCCGCGGCTAGGGCCTTGCCTGGCAATTCGACAGCGCCGCCGCGGCGTTTTCCTGCTGCATCAGGTCGCGCAGCGTGCCGGTGTCGCCCTTGGTCCACCACTCGTAGCGCCCGCCGACATAGCGCGCGCCGGACGCCGCGACCGTGGTCACCGCCAGCACCGGCTTGCCGTCCAGGCGGAACACGGCGGCCTGGTTGTCGGCGCTGTTGAAGTAGCGCACGGTCAGCGTCTTGTCGCCGTCGCATTGGTAGCGCACGGTACGCACGTCGGTAAAGCGCACGCCGTCGATGCCGGGGGGCCGCGCGGCACTGGCGCTGCCAACGGCGGCCAGCCATGCAAGCAGCACCGCGCCGCGGATTGCGTTCAAGGTCGGGCGAGTCACGTCGGTGGGCCCTTTCTAGCGGTTTTGGCCAGCCAGTTCAGACGCGGGCGGCGGCGGCCGGTTCCTCGGGTTGCGCAGCGCCGCCCAGCATGTAGCCGGCGGCGAGCGCGCGGAAACTGTCGAGCTCGCGCGCCTGCCAGGCCTCGCTTTCCCCGAACTCTTCGGCCAGGATCGCGGCCACTGCCGGCGCGGCCTGCAGCGCAGCGCGCGCGTCGAGGAACAGCACGCGGTTGCGGCGCGCCAGCACGTCCTCGACGCGCCGTGCCAGTTCGTGCCGGGCCGCGAAACGGACATGCGCTTCGGTCAGGCCCGATGCCGCCGCCAGCACGCGGTCCTGGCCGGGCAGGGCGCGCAGCGTGGCCAGCTCGTTGCCGTAGTAGCGGTCCGGGGCGGGCGCATCCGCCAGCGGCAGTTCCGCCGGCAGTCCGGCGGCGCC
Organism: Cupriavidus sp. IK-TO18; assembly: GCF_015549295.1. Classification (NCBI taxonomy): domain Bacteria; kingdom Pseudomonadati; phylum Pseudomonadota; class Betaproteobacteria; order Burkholderiales; family Burkholderiaceae; genus Cupriavidus; species Cupriavidus sp. IK-TO18. The sequence continues at coordinate 14,585 of NZ_JADGMP010000037.1, read as the reverse complement.
GTGCAGCGGCAGGTCGCCGGTCACGCAGGGCGCGGCGCGCACCATCTGCCGCTGGATCGCGGTGTCGATCACGTCCTCCGCCATCTTGCGATAGGTGGTCCACTTGCCGCCGGTGACCGTGATCAGCCCCGCCTTAGAGACCAAGATCGTATGCTCGCGCGACAGCGACGCGGTGGAAGCTTCGCCGGTAGCCTTGACCAGTGGCCGCAGCCCGGCCCAGACGCTGGTGACGTCTGCGCGGGTGGGATCCTTGGCCAGGTAGCGCGACGCGGTCTCGAGGATGAAATCGACATCGTCGGCGCCGGCATCGGGCTCGAGCGGCAGGTCGCGCCGCGGCGTATCCGTGGTGCCGACAATGGTATGGCCGTTCCACGGCACCACGAACAGCACCCGGCCGTCGTCGGTCTTTGGAATCAGGATGGCGCTCTCGCCCGGCAGGAAGCTGCGCGGCAGCGTCAGGTGCACGCCCTGGCTCGGGGCCACCAGGGTGCGGGCATGGCCGTCCTCCATCTGGCGCACCGCGTCGACCCAGACCCCGGTGGCATTGATCACGCAATCGGCGCGCAGCCGGAAGGTGGCGTCGCCCAGCGCGTCCTGCACCGTGATGCCGCAGATCGCGCCGCCTTGCTGGCTCAGGCCGGTCACGCGCATGTAGTTGACCGCGGTGCCGCCCACGTCGAACAGGGTGCGCATCAGCGCCACCGCCAGCCGCGCATCGTCGAACTGGCCGTCGAAGTACAGGTTGCCGCCACGCAGCGGGCGCCCGCTGACGTGCTCGGCCAGGTTGGGGACGGCGGCCAGCACCTCCTGGTGGTTCAGCCAGCGGCTGCCGGCCAGGTTGAGGTTGCCGGCGAGCAGGTCGTAGACCTTCAGGCCGATGCCGTAGAAGGGCTGGTCGAACATCTGGTACGCCGGCACCACGAAGCCCAGCGGCCACACCAGGTGCGGCGCGTTGCGCGCGAGCAGGCCGCGCTCGTGCAAGGCTTCGCGCACCAGGCCGATATTGCCCTGGGCCAGGTAGCGCACGCCGCCGTGTACGAGCTTGGTGGCCTTGCTCGAGGTGCCCTTGGCAAAATCGGCGGCTTCGACCAGCAGCGTGCGGTAGCCGCGCGAGGCGGCATCGACCGCGGTGCCGAGGCCGGTGGCGCCGCCGCCGATGACGATGACATCCCAGCGCGGTTCGCGCTCCAGGGTGGAAAGCAGGGCGGCCCGGCTGGGGGGCTGGGTCGGGGGCTGGGTCGGGGTGGAGGCTTTCTGCATGGCGCTTGGTTCGGGGTGTGTACGGTCTTGGCGGAGCGTTGGGGGCGGCCGGCGTTCAGCCGGCGGCGCCGGCTTCGTCCTCGCGCGCCCAGTCGCGGGCGCGCTCGACGGCGCGGTGCCAGCGCGCCAGCCGGTGACCGCGTTCGTCAGCCGACAGGTTGGGCTCGAAGCGCTGCTCCACCTGCCATTGCTGCGCGATCTGCGCGGGGTCGCTCCAGTAGCCGGTGGCCAGGCCGGCGAGGTAGGCTGCGCCCAGCGCGGTGGTCTCGGTCACGCGCGGACGGACCACCGAGGTGCCGAGCAGGTCCGCCTGCATCTGCATCAGCAGGTCGCTGCGCGAGGCGCCGCCGTCCACGCGCAGCTCGGCCAGCGCGATGCCGGCGTCCTTCTGCATGGCTTCCAGCACGTCGACACTCTGCAACGCGATCGATTCCAGCGCCGCGCGCGCCAGCTGCGGCCGGCCGGTGCCGCGTGTCATGCCGACCAGCGTGCCGCGCGCGAAGGCGTCCCAGTGCGGGGCGCCAAGGCCGGCAAAAGCAGGCACCAGCACCACGCCGCCGGTGTCGTCGCACTGGCGTGCGAGTGGCTCAACTTCGGGCGCGCTGTTGATGATCTTCAGGCCGTCGCGCAGCCACTGGATGGTGGCGCCGCCCATGAAGACGCCGCCCTCCAGGCAATACTGGGTTTGCCCGCCCAATTGCCAGCCGATGGTGGTCAGCAGCCGGTTGTGCGATGCCACCGGTTCGGTGCCGGTATTCATCAGCAGGAAGCAGCCCGTGCCATAGGTGTTCTTGGCCATGCCGGGCGACAGGCAGGCCTGGCCGAAGGTGGCCGCCTGCTGGTCGCCCGCGATGCCCGCGATCGGGATCTCGACGCCGAACAGCCGCGCCGCGGTGCGCGCCACCTCGCCGCTGGACGGCACTACCTCGGGCAGCAGCGCGTGCGGGATGTCGAGCAGCGCCAGCAGCGCGTCGTCCCACTCGAAGCGGTGGATATTGAACAGCATCGTGCGCGAGGCGTTAGACACGTCCGTGACGTGGCGCGCGCCGTCGGTCAGCTGCCAGATCAACCAGCTGTCGACCGTGCCGAACGCCAGCTCGCCGCGCTGCGCGCGTTCGCGGGCACCTTCGATGTTGTCGAGCATCCAGCGCAGCTTGGTGCCGGAGAAATACGCATCGATGACCAGCCCGGTCTTCTCGCGGAACAGCTCGCCATGGCCGGCGTCCTGCAGCGCCTCGCACATCGGCGCGGTGCGGCGGTCCTGCCAGACCAGTGCGCGCCCGACCGGCTCGCCGGTCTTGCGGTCCCACAGCACCGTGGTTTCGCGCTGGTTGGTGATGCCGATGGCGCGCACCTGCGTGGCGGAGATGCCGGCATCGGCCAGCACTTCGTGCGCTACCGCCAGCTGCGACTGCCAGATTTCATACGGATCGTGCTCGACATGGCCCGGATGTGGGTAGTATTGGCGGAACTCGCGCTGCGCCAGCCGCACCACGCTGCCGGCGTGGTCGAACAGGATCGCGCGCGAGCTGCTGGTGCCCTGGTCGAGCGCCAGAACAAAGTGCGGCTCGGAAGCGTGCCGGCCTGGGCCGGCGTGCTGCGCCTGGGCTTGCGTTGCTGCCTGGTTCATGCGTTCAATCCTGAAAATGACAAGATGCGCCGGCCCGGCCGGCGCCCCGATCTGACATGGCCGACATCTTTTCCCTGCCGCCCGCGGTGCCGTCCGGCGTTCCGTCTGGAATTCCGTCCGGCGATGGCGCCGACGCCAGCCACATGGCACGCATCGCCGCCTCGCTGGCGGCGCGCACCCGCTTCGATCCCGCCAGCAAGCTGCGCCTGATGGTGGGCGGCCAGCAGGTCGGCTGGCTGCCCCGGGCGCATGCCGCGATCCTGCGCGGCATGGGTTGCATCCTCGGCCCGGAGGAGGGCGCCGCGGATGGCACCGCCGCGGTGGCATTGCTGCCGGGACGCTCCGGCTTCGAAGTGCTGAGCGCCGCGCTGGCCGCGCTCGCGCACCAGCTGGCCGAGGCCGGGCACGTGCGCGGCTGGCGCCATGAACTGTTCGCGGTCACCCCGGCGCTGGACGCGCCCGCGCTGGCGGCGGTCGAGCGCGCGGCGGCGCGCTTCCTGGGTTTGCTGACCTTTGCCTCGCACATGAACGGGATCGTTGACATGGCCGATACCGGCGCCGGCCCCGTGCTGTGGATCTCGCGGCGCAGCCCCGGCAAATCGGTCGACCCGGGCATGTGGGACAACCTGGTCGCCGGCGGCATGCCGCACGGCAGCGACCCGCTCGCCACGCTGGTGCGCGAGTGCGAGGAAGAGTCCGGCATCCCGCCGGCGCTGGCCGGGCGCGTGCAGCCGCACGGCATGGTCGAGGTGCTGCGCGACCTGCCCGAAGGCGTGCAGTGGGAACAGGTCTACATCTATGACCTGATGCTGCCGCCGGGATTCGTCCCGAGCAACCAGGACGGCGAGGTCAGCGAACACAAGCGCGTGGGGCTGGCCGCATTGCTTGATATCATGTCGAGCGGCGCCATGACGGTCGACGCCACGCTGGTGACGCTGGATGCCCTTCGCCGGCGCGGCTGGCCGGGCACCGAAGACCGTCGCGCCTGAGCGTGCGCAGCGGGCCTGGCCCGCGCTTTCACGGCTTTCACTGGCTTCGCGGCCTTGATGGCCCTTGGGCTCGCGCACCGGCTCGTACACCGCGCCCCTCCGACAGAACCACACACCATGAGCACCACCGGATTTATCCTGACCCTTTCGTGCCCCGACCAGCCGGGCATCGTCCACGCCGTCTCGGGCCTGCTGTTCCAGCACGGCTGCAATATCGTCGATTCGGACCAGTACGGTGACGCGTACACCGGCCGCTTCTTCATGCGGGTGCACTTCAGCGCGGCCGCCGGCGGCCCGGACCTGGGCACGCTGAAGGCAGCGTTCGCGCCGGTGGGCGACCAGTTCGGCATGCAGTGGGAGCTGAACGACGCCTCTGTCAAGCCGCGCGTGATGATCATGGTGTCCAAGATCGGCCACTGCCTGAACGACCTGCTGTTCCGCGCCAAGGTGGGCGGCCTGCCGGTCGAGATCGCGGCAATTGTGTCCAATCACCGCGACTTCTACCAACTGGCGGCGTCGTACGACGTGCCGTTCTTCCACCTGCCGCTGATGAACGCCTCGGCCGAGCAGAAGGCCGCGCAGGAGGCGCGCGTGTTCGACGTGGTGCAGGAGCAGAAGATCGACCTGGTGGTGCTGGCGCGCTACATGCAGGTGCTGTCCGACGACCTGTGCCGCAAGCTCGCCGGCCGCGCCATCAATATCCATCACTCGTTCCTGCCCAGCTTCAAGGGCGCCAAGCCTTATTACCAGGCGCACGACCGCGGCGTGAAGCTGATCGGCGCGACCGCGCACTACGTCACCGCCGACCTGGACGAGGGCCCGATCATCGAGCAGGAAATCGAGCGCGTCGATCACAGCATGGACCCGGACCAGCTCACCGCCGTGGGCCGCGACGTGGAGTGCGTGGCGCTGGCCCGGGCGGTCAAGTGGCACGCCGAACGCCGCATCCTGCTGAACGGCCACAAGACCGTCGTCTTCAAGTAAGCCTCGATTTCCCAGGGGGTTTGCTCCCCTCTGCCGCGTGCGGGAGAGGGGACGGGGGAGAGGGCAGGCGCGTCGCAATGCCGACGCAGCATGCACCGTCCCGCCCCCCGCCCTCAACGCCAGCCCCGCTCCCGCCAGCGCGGCAGCGGCAGCCGGACATCCGGCACGCTCACTCCCGCTCCGCCACCACACACTTCACCCCATTGTCGGCCAGGATCCGGTCGAACGGTGCCGCCAGCGGCTCATCGGTGAACAGCCGGTCGACCTGCGACACATGCGCGAGCTCCACCATGGCCTGGCGGTTGAACTTGCTGGTATCCGCCGCCAGCCAGACCTCGCGTGAATGCTCGATGATGGTCCGCGCCACCTTGACCTCGCGGAAGTCGTAGTCGCGCAGCGTGCCATCCGTCTCGATGCCCGAGATGCCGATCAGGCCGATATCCACCTTGAACTGCCGGATGAACTCGACCGTGGCCTCGCCGACGATGCCGCGGTCGCGCGAGCGCAGCACGCCGCCGGCGACGATGACCTCGCAGTCGGGGTTGTCCGCCAGGATATTGGCCACGTTCAGGTTATTGGTGATCACGCGCAGCCCGCGGTGCTGCATCAGCTCGCGCGCGATCTCTTCCACCGTGGTGCCGATGTTCAGGATCAGCGAGCAGCCCTCCGGCACCGCCGCCGCCACCGCGCGCGCAATGCGCGCCTTGCCCTCGGCATTCAGCACCTGACGCTGCCGGTAGGCAATGTTCTCGGTGGTGGAGCCCTCCACCCGCACCCCGCCGTGGAAGCGCGCCAGCATGCCGTTCTCGGCCAGCAGGTTGACGTCTCGCCGCACCGTCTGCAGCGTGACGCCGAACTTGCGCGCAAGTTCGTCGATGGAGGCAAAGCCATGGCTGCGGACTTCTTCGAGCAGGGCGGTCTGGCGTGGATTGAGCGTCATGCCGGGATTCTAGTTCAAACAGAAACGAAAACAAATGATGCGGTGCACACTTGTTTTCTGTTCGTTTTATTACTAAAACGGTCGAAAGCCAAGAACTGTGCGCCTGCATCGCGCGAAAAGTGGTGATGCGAAAAGCATATCGAACATGGAGACCGGATGCAGCTGAGTTTGGAGGCCGTGGCGCAGCACGCAGGTTCGCAGGCGTATCTCTATCCGATGACGCTGGCGCCGGTTCCCGGCGCGGTGACCATCCTGCTGGGCGCTACCCAGGCGGGCAAGACTTCGCTGATGCGCGTGATGGCGGGGCTCGACCGGCCCAGCGCCGGCCGCGTGCTGGTCGACGGCCACGATGTCACCGGCGTGCCGGTGCGCGAGCGCAACGTGTCGATGGTCTACCAGCAGTTCATCAACTACCCGTCGCTCAAGGTCTTCGACAACATTGCCTCTCCGCTGCGCTTGCGGCTGCGGCTGCGGCTGCGTCGCGATGGCGCCGCCGGCGCCGACATTGCCGCGCGCGTGCGCGAGCTGGCGGCGCGGCTGCATATCGACCACCTGCTCGACCGCTACCCGTCTGAGCTGTCGGGCGGCCAACAGCAGCGCGTGGCGCTGGCGCGTGCGCTGGCCAAGGAAGCGCCGCTGATGCTGCTGGACGAGCCGCTGGTCAACCTGGATTACAAGCTGCGCGAGGAACTGCGCGAAGAGCTGTCGCAGCTGTTCGCGCATGGCGATGCGACCGTGGTCTACGCCACCACCGAACCCGGCGAGGCGCTGCTGCTGGGCGGCCATACGGCCGTGCTCGATGCCGGCGAGCTGCTGCAGTATGGGCCGACCGCCGACGTCTTCCACTATCCCGATTCGCTGCGCGTGGCGCGCGCCTTCAACGATCCGCCGATGAACCTGGTACCGGGCACGCTCAACGGCGGCTGGGTCACGCTTGCCGGCGGCATCTCGGTGCCGGTGTCCGGCGCCGGCGGAGGTGAGGGACCCGTCACCGTGGGCGTGCGCGCGTCGGCGCTGCGCCTGGCAGGCGAACCGGGCGCGGTCGCGGTACCGGGGCACGTGGCGCTGGCCGAGCTGTCGGGCTCGGACACCTTTATCCATGCCGATACGCCGGTGGGCAACCTGGTGGCGCAGTTCGCCGGCGTGCTCGACCTGCGGCTGGGCGAACCGGTGTCCTTGCACCTGTTGCCTGACCAGATCTACCTGTTCGACGCGGCCGGCCGGCGCATCCATGCGCCCCGGCGGCCCGGCGGGCTGGCCGCGGGGGTGCCGGGCGATGTGCCGGGCGGGGCGGCAGCCGGTGCCGCGGCGGCGGCGGGGGGCTGACGATGGCACGCATCGACCTGGACCTTGCGCACTCTTACCTGCCGCATCCGCGCAACGATGACGACTACGCATTGCTGCCGCTGAAGTTCACCTTCGAGGACGGCGGCGCCTATGCGCTGCTGGGCCCGTCAGGCTGCGGCAAGACCACGCTGCTGAACTGCATTTCCGGGCTGCTGCGGCCTTCCCACGGCACCATTGCCTTCGACGGACGCGACGTCACGGGCGCCACGCCGCAGGCGCGCAATATTGCACAGGTGTTCCAGTTCCCGGTGATCTACGACACCATGACCGTCGGCGAGAACCTGGCCTTCCCGCTGCGCAACCGCGGCGTGCCGGAGGCGCAGGTGCGCGAGCGCGTGGGACGCGTGGCCGAGATGCTGGAGCTGTCGGCCACGCTGGACCGCCGCGCCAGCAGCCTCGCCGCCGACGCCAAGCAGAAGATTTCCTTGGGCCGCGGACTGGTACGGCACGACGTCTCGGCGATCCTGTTCGACGAGCCGCTGACGGTGATCGACCCGCAGCTGAAATGGCAGCTGCGGCGCAAGCTCAAGGAAATCCACCACGAATTCGGCCTGACGCTGATCTACGTCACCCACGACCAGACCGAGGCGCTGACCTTTGCCGACCAGGTGGTGGTGATGTCGCGCGGCAAGGCGGTGCAGGTGGGGCCTGCCGATGCGCTGTTCGAGCGGCCTGCACACACCTTCGTCGGGCATTTCATCGGCTCGCCCGGCATGAACTTCCTGCCGGGCCAGTGGCGCGACGACGCCATCGAGGTGGCAGGCCGGCGCTACACGCCGGCGCTGGCGCCATCGGTGGCTGCGGCCTTGCGCGCGGCGGGCAGCTTCCGCATCGGCGTGCGGCCCGAGTACCTGCAACTGGCACCGGAGCGCGAGGAGCGCCCTATGCAGGCAATGCCGATACAGGTGCAGCGCGCGCAGGACATCGGCACCTACTGGCTGGTGACCGGCAGCGTGCAGGAAGCGGGCGCGCAGGCTGCAACGCTGCGTGCCCGCCTGGGGGCCGAGGCGGCCGCCTTGCGCGCCGGCGACACGGCCTGGCTGTCGGTGTTCAACCGCCATACCTGCTACTACGTCAACGAGGAGCTGGTGTCATGAAGCCCGTCAACCAGAAGGCCTGGCTGCTGGTATTGCCGGTGGTGGCATGCGTGGCGTTCTCGGCGATCCTGCCGCTGATGACCATCGTCAACTACTCGGTGCAGGACATCATCTCGCCCGAGCGGCGCGTGTTTGTCGGCACCGAATGGTTCCGCACCGTGCTGCGTGACGGCGAACTGCACGACGCGCTGCTGCGCCAGCTGGGCTTTTCGCTGGCGGTGCTGCTGGTGGAGATTCCGCTCGGCATCCTGCTGGCGCTGTCGATGCCGGCCAGGGGCTGGAAGGCATCGGCGGCGCTGGTGATCATCGCGCTGTCGCTACTGATCCCATGGAACGTGGTCGGCACCATCTGGCAGATCTTCGGGCGCACCGATATCGGCCTGCTCGGCGCCGCGCTCGAGGCGATGGGCTTCGACTACAACTACACCGGTAGCGCCTTCGATGCCTGGGTCACGGTGCTGGTGATGGATGTCTGGCACTGGACGCCGCTGGTGGCGCTGCTCTGCTACGCGGGCCTGCGCGCGATTCCCGACGCCTACTACCAGGCCGCGCAGATCGATGGCGCCTCGCGGCTGGCGGTGTTCCGCCACATCCAGCTGCCCAAGCTGCGCGGGGTGCTGATGATCGCGGTGCTGCTGCGCTTCATGGACAGCTTCATGATCTATACCGAGCCCTTCGTGCTGACCGGCGGCGGTCCCGGCAACGCCACCACCTTCCTGTCGCAATACCTGACGCAGAAGGCCGTGGGCCAGTTCGACCTTGGCCCCGCGGCGGCGTTTCCCATCGTCTACTTCCTGATCATCCTGCTCCTGTGCTTCATCCTCTATAACTGGATGCAGCGCGCGGGCACCGCCGGCAGCGAGGACATGCCCCATGGCTGAAATCCGCACCCAGGCCACCACCACGACTTGGTGGCGCGCCGGTTTCCTGCTGGTCTACCTGCTATTCGCCATCGTGCCGATCTACTGGATGGTGAACATGTCGTTCAAGACCAACGAGGAAATCGTCTCCACGCTGTCGCTGTGGCCGGCCGACTTCACGCTGGAGCACTACAAGACTATCTTCACCGATTCGTCGTGGTACTCCGGCTACCTCAATTCGATGATCTACGTGGCGATGAACACGGTGATCTCGATCGTGGTCGCGCTGCCGGCGGCATACGCGTTTTCGCGCTACCAGTTCATCGGCGACAAGCATGTGTTCTTCTGGCTGCTGACCAACCGCATGACACCGCCCGCGGTGTTCCTGCTGCCGTTCTTCCAGCTGTACAGCACCATCGGCCTGATGGACACGCACCTGGGCGTGGCGCTGGCCCACCTGGTCTTCAACGTGCCGCTGGCGGTGTGGATCCTGGAGGGCTTCATGTCGGGCGTGCCGCGCGAAATCGACGAGACCGCCTACGTCGACGGCTATTCCTTCCCGCGCTTCTTCCTGACCATCTTCCTGCCGCTGATCAAGGCTGGCGTGGGCGTGGCGGCGTTCTTCTGCTTCATGTTCAGCTGGGTGGAGCTGCTGCTGGCGCGCACGCTGACCTCGGTCAACGCCAAGCCGATCGTGGCCACCATGACGCGCACGGTGTCGGCATCGGGCATGGACTGGGGCGTGCTGGCCGCGGCCGGCGTGCTGACCATCGTGCCAGGCGGCATCGTGATCTGGTTTGTGCGGCACTACATCGCGAAGGGCTTCGCGATGGGGCGCGTATAGGACGCAGGTAAAAAGCGCGCGCACTCAAGACAAGGAGACATGGCAATGCTGAGCTGGATGGTGTGGACGACACCGGTCGCGGTGTTCTTCGCCTGCATCGTAGTCATGCTGATCGGCATGACCGTCCTGGAAATCCGTTCGCCTTCGGTGCTGCGCAAGGGCTTCCTGCCAATTGCCACCACCCGCGGCGACCGGCTGTTCATCGGCCTGATGTGCGCGGCGTGGGTCAACCTGGCATGGGTCGGGCTGGGCGAGAAGCTCACCGCGTGGCTGTCCCTGGCCGAGGAACCGTCTGTCTGGATCAGCTTCGGCGTATCGATGCTGGTGCTGGCGCTGATCCTGCGCAAGGGCTGAACGGGCCCATCGGGGCCAGCAGTTTCCGCTTCGATGGGAGATAACGGTATAGCGGCTTATCCCTGCCCCGGGGCCGCCACCCAGACCATAGCCGGGGAGGGGAATTCATGAGGAGACACCGATGAAAGTGCACGTGAAGTTGGGGATGACAGCCCTTGCCTGCGCGGCTGCGCTGGCTTGCGGTACCTCAGCCCTGGCGGGCGAGGCGGAAGCGAAGAAGTGGATCGACAATGAGTTCCAGCCCTCGTCGCTATCCAAGGACAAGCAGCAGGCGGAAATGAAGTGGTTTATCGACGCCGCCGCCAGGCTCAAGGCCAAGGGTGTCACGCAGATCAGCGTGGTGTCCGAGACCATCACCACGCATGAGTACGAGTCCAAGACACTGGCCAAGGCCTTCGAGGAAATCACCGGGATCAAGGTCAACCATGATTTGATCCAGGAAGGCGACGTGGTCGAGAAACTGCAGACCTCGATGCAGTCCGGCAAGTCGATCTACGACGGCTGGATTTCCGATTCGGACCTGATCGGCACGCACTATCGCTATGGCTCGATCCTGCCGCTGACCGACTACATGAACGGCGCCGGCAAGGAGTGGACCAACCCGGGCCTGGACGTGAAGGACTTCATCGGCACCAAGTTCACCACCGCGCCGGACGGTAAGCTGTACCAGCTGCCCGACCAGCAGTTCGCGAACCTCTACTGGTTCCGCGCCGACTGGTTCGCGCGCAAGGACCTGCAGGACAAATTCAAGGCCAAGTACGGCTACGACCTGGGCGTGCCGACCAACTGGTCCGCGTATGAAGACATCGCCAACTTCTTCACCAACGACGTCAAGGAGATCGACGGCAAGAAGGTCTACGGCCACATGGACTACGGCAAGAAGGATCCCTCGCTCGGCTGGCGCTTCACGGATGCCTGGCTGTCGATGGCGGGTACCGCCGACAAGGGCCTGCCCAACGGCATGCCGGTCGACGAGTGGGGCATCCGCGTGGCCGAGGACAAGTGCACGCCGGTCGGCGCCTCGGTCGCGCGCGGCGGCGCCACCAACAGCCCCGCGGCCGTCTATGCGCTGACCAAGTACATCGACTGGATGAAGAAATACGCTCCGCCGCAGGCGATGGGCATGACCTTCTCCGAGGCCGGGCCGGTGCCGGCGCAAGGGCAGGTGGCGCAGCAGATCTTCTGGTACACGGCCTTTACCGCGGACATGACCAAGAAGGGCCTGCCGGTGGTCCATGGCGACGGCTCGCCCAAGTGGCGCATGGCGCCGTCGCCTTACGGCCCGTACTGGAAGCAGGGCATGCAGAACGGCTACCAGGACGTGGGCTCGTGGACCTTCTTCAAGAACACCGATCCCAACAAGCTCGCCGGCGCGTGGCTGTACGCGCAGTTCGTCACCTCGAAGACGGTATCGCTGAAGAAGTCGCTGACCGGGCTGACCTTTATCCGCGACAGCGACATCAACCACGACTACCTGACCAAGAACGCGGCCAAGTACGGCGGCCTGATCGAGTTCTACCGCAGCCCGGCGCGCGTGGCCTGGACGCCGACCGGTACCAACGTGCCCGACTATCCCAAGCTGGCGCAACTGTGGTGGAAGAACGTGGCCACCGCGGTGACCGGCGAGAAAACCCCGCAGGCCGCCATGGACACGCTCGCCGACGAGATGGACCAGGTGATGGCACGGCTGCAGCGCGCCGGCATGAGCAATTGCGCACCCAAGCTCAACCCGAAGGGCGACCCGGCCAAGTGGCTGTCGAGCGACCACGCGCCATGGAAAAAGCTGGCCAACGAGAAGCCGAAGGGCGAGACCATCCCCTACGACAAGCTGCTGCAGGCATGGAAGGAGGGCAAGGTGCGCTGACCAGCGGCGCCGGCTGGCCGCAAGGCCTGCCTCCCGGCGCGCTGTCACCAGCAACGGGCTCCTGGTGCGCCCGTTTTTTTATCCGTCAGGCCGGCAAGCCGGCAGGCTCCTGGGACGGCGCCGATACCACCATGGAGTCGGCGTTGTCCGCAGGGGTGCAATCGCGCTGGGCAGCATAGCGCGCCTTGCCGTGCCGCTTGGCCTCGTACAGCGCCATGTCCGCGTGCATGAACAGCTCGCTGACGGTCATGGCCTGGCGCCCCTGATGCAGCGCCGAACCGACGCTGGCCGTGGCCGACAGCGAATGCCCGTCGATCACCAGCGGCATGCGCGCGGACTGCACGATGGCGTTGGCAACCGAATCCATCGCGCCGCAGTCGGATACACCGTCAAGGATCACCGCAAACTCGTCGCCGCCGATGCGCGCGACCGCGTCGCCCTTGCGCACGCAGGCGCGCAGGCGCTGCGCGAACGCCACCAGCAGGCGGTCGCCGACCGGATGGCCGTAGTTGTCGTTGACCGCCTTGAAGTCGTCCAGGTCCACCAGCAGCAAGGCCAGCGCGCGGCCGCCGGCACTCGTGCGCGCCATGCATTCCGCCAGGCGCCGGTCGAACCCCTTGCGGTTAAGCAGGCCGGTCAGATGGTCGGAGACGGTCTGGGCCTCCAGATTGCGCAGCTTCTGGCGCTCGTGCGTCACATTGCGCGCGAACATATGGAGCCCGACCACGGTGTCCTGGGCATCGTTCCAGGCCGGCTGGTAGGTGACTTCCATGCACTCGTTGCCATCCGGGCTTTCGCGCGTGAATGTCACCGCGCGGCCGGCGAAGGCCTGCTCGAGGTATGGCTGGCAGGCCATGTATTCGTGAGTGCCCCACAACTCGCGCAAGGACAGCCCGACGATCTGCTGCGCCGGCACTCCGTAATGCTGCGCGTAGGCCTGGTTGGCGAAGGCGTAGCGCTGTTGCCGGTCGATGAAGGAGACGAAGTCCGGCACGTGGTTGGCGATGGCCTCGATGCGCTTTTCGCTCTCGGCGGCGCGGTCCTTGGCGGCCTGCAGCGCGGCCTCGCGCTCGGACAGCTGCGCCACCACCTCGGCAAAACTGGTGGCAAGCTCGCCGATCTCGTCGGCCCGGCCGGTGGGAAGATCCGCCAGCGCCGAGGGGGTGGTGGCAATCTGGCGCACGGCGCGGTGCAGCCGCTGCAGCGGCGCCAGCAGCCGGCGCATCACCAGCCACATCAGCGCGGCGGCGAACAGCAGCGATAGCCCGGCAATGACCATCGTGCGCTGGCGCACATCGACCAGCACGCCGTAGGCCTCGGCCGCCGGCAGCACGGCTACCACCTGCCAGCCGTTGGACTGCAGCAGGTGGCGCGCCACGATGGGCTGCGTCGGCCGGACCACTTCCAGCATCGAGGCGGGACGTTCGGCGCCGCAGGCCTCGTCGACCGCGCGCGCCGGCGTCAGCACGCGGCTGGGGTCGGGATGCATGGCGTAGCGCGGACTGGCGCCGGCCGACACCAGGCAGAAGCTGCCGGTATCGCCGACCCGGCTGTGCGCCAGCTCGCGCAGGAAATTGCTGGCCGACAGGTTCAGCACGCCGCCGACCACGCCGCGCAATTCGCCGTTGGGCCCGAGCAGCGGCACGGCCAGCACCATGCCCGGTGCGTTGGTCAGCTTGCCCTGGATCAGGTCCGACACCGCCAGCGGCTGGCCGCGCAGGACATCACGGAAATAGTCGCGGTCGTCCACCCGCAGGCGCACGTTGTCCGGCACGGCGGTGCTGAACACCAGCTGGCCGTCAGGAGCGGCAAGGAAGATGCCGTTGAACTGGTCCGGCATGTCGACCATGCCTTCGGCGGCACGTCGCAGCTCCGCCGGCCTGGCTGCGAGCATCGGCGACAGCTGCCGGGCTACACGGCGCAACGTCGCGGCCCGGCTTTGCACCTTTTCGTCCAGTTGCTCCGCCACCAGTTCGACCAGCGTGTCCTGCTGTTGCTGCCGCAGGTGCTTGAGGCTGTCGTAGGCGTAGTACTGGGCGTACAGGGCGCGCAGCACGATGATCAGCGTCACCACACCCGCCGTGGCGAACGCCATCCGGTACTTCAAAGAGTGCTGCATGATTGACGTCTTTCTTGTGCGCACTGACCCGTGTCCCGGTCCGGGGCTTATCTTGCCTGCCTCGCCCATTGCCGAGCCACGCGTTCAAGATTAGCAGATGTCAAGGGAGAATTCGAAACTGTTTGCAACAGATCGGGGGGTTGTTGCAGGTGTGCGGAAAGGCGCGATTGAGGGTGCATCTTGCGCCTCGCAGGAGTGAGGCGCAGCAGGCGCAAAAGAAAAAAGCCAGCGCGAGGCTTAATGCCGTTCAGTTAAGTCTGAACGGCATTTTTCTTTGCAGGGGTTGTAAACAAGGTG